>NZ_WKFA01000049.1:0-43194 GCF_021605325.1 Pseudomonas sp. PA-7-1E | reverse complement strand
GCCGCCGCGTGGTGTGGGGTGGGCGCGGAGTTGGTGGGGGGGGGGGCGCTCGCGCCCGGGGGGCCCCCCACCCCCCCCATTTTGTTGGGGGGTCTCCCACGGGGGGCCGCTTCGCGGCCCAGCGGGAGCAAGCTCCCTCGCCACAACGGCCATCGCCTAAGGAGAGGGGTTTTCCTTGTAGGCTTTCAATGCGCTTAACCGTTCGCGCTTGAGCGCATCGCCCAGTTCGGGACCTTTGAAACCCTTTTCTAGCAGCGGCGCGACCGGCACTTCGCGTGCAGCCTTTGCCGCTCCGCGCAAATAATCGGCCTGTGGATAACTGCGCTGTTCAAAACCCTTGCGGCCACGGGCGTCCATTTCGCAGGCCACCACGAACTCCTCAAAGCGTTGTGGCCGACGGTACACGTCGAAGCTTTGCAGCAACTCCAGCAATGTCGAGGCCTTGAGCTCAAGCGCACGATGGCCGTGGGTATGATATTGCCCCACCAGCAAGGCCAACTCCTGGCAATCCCTCGGCACCTTGAAACGCTCGTTCACCGCTTTGATCAGCTTCAAGCCGCGATGTTCGTGGGCAATGTGCTGCGGCAACTTATCCACAGGTGTCAGGCCCTTGCCCAGGTCGTGCAGCAGGCAGGCCCAGCGCACGCTCAGCGGTTGCTTGTGCAGGGCAGCTTGTTCCAGCACGCTCAAGGTGTGCACGCCGGTGTCAATTTCCGGGTGGTGAGCTGCGGGCTGCGGCACGCCGAACAGCGCATCCACCTCCGGCATCAAGGTTTTCAGCGCGTCGCAGTCACGCAGTACTTGGATAAATACCTGGGGTTGATCTTCCATCAGCGCCCGTGAGATTTCCTTCCAGCTACGCTCGGGGGTAAGGGCCTCCAACTCGCCGGACTCACTGAGTTGGCGCATTAACTCCAGGGTCTCAGGGGCGACTGTGAAGCCAAGAGGCGCATAGCGCGCGGCGAAACGCGCAACGCGCAGTACACGGAGGGGATCTTCGGCGAACGCCGGAGAAACATGCCGTAAAATATGCGCTTCAAGGTCGCGTTGGCCCTGATAAGGATCGGTCAGGTTACCCTCGTCGTCCTCCGCCATGGCGTTGATGGTCAGGTCACGCCGAATCAGGTCTTCTTCCAGCGTAACGTCGGGGCTCGCATGGAATATAAAGCCGCCGTAACCCCGGCCATTCTTGCGTTCGGTGCGAGCAAGGGCGTATTCGTCACCGTTCTTCGGGTCGAGAAATACCGGGAAATCGGCGCCTACCGGTTTATAACCCTTGGCGAGCATCTCTTCGGCCGTCGCGCCAACGACGACGCGGTCTATATCGGTGACCTTGATGCCCAGTAGGCGATCACGCACGGCGCCGCCGACTTTGTAGATTTTCATGAAAAAGCCTCCATTAGCGGCACAGGATAACGCCTGAGCTTGGCCAATGGAGGCTTTGCTGTTTCAGAGATGAACGACGGCCATGTCGAGGCGGCCGTAGTCGTTGTCGTTATGATCGCTGCGCGGTGGCACATGATGGGTTTTCATCACTTGGTCGCCCTGAAGGGTTTCCAGATGAATATCAAAGCCCCAGAGCCGATGCAGATGCTTGAGCACTTCCTCAGTGGATTCGCCCAAGGGTTTGCGGTCGTGCTGCTGGTGACGCAAGGTCAGCGAACGGTCGCCACGCACATCGATGCTGTAGATCTGCACGTTAGGTTCGCGGTTACCGAGGTTGTATTGCGCGGCCAGGGTTTCGCGAATGATGCGGTAGCCGGGTTCGTCGTGGATGGCGGGTACGACCAGATCGTCCTTGAGGTCGTCGTCCAGGATACTGAACAGCTTGAGGTCGCGGATCACCTGGGGCGACAGGTACTGCAGGATGAAACTCTCATCCTTGAAGCTGCTCATGGCGAACTTGATGGTCGAGAGCCAGTCGCTGCCGGCGATTTCCGGGAACCAGCGGCGATCTTCCTCGGTGGGGTGCTCGCACATGCGGCGGATATCGCGGTACATGGCAAAACCCAGTGCATAGGGGTTGATGCCGTTGTAATACGGGCTGTCGAAGCCTGGCTGGAAGACCACGCTGGTATGGGACGTGAGGAACTCCATCATAAAGCCGTCAGTGACCAGGCCCTCGTCGTACAGGTCGTTCATCAGGGTGTAATGCCAGAAGGTTGCCCAGCCCTCGTTCATCACCTGGGTTTGGCGCTGTGGATAAAAATATTGCGCGATCTTGCGTACGATCCGCACGATTTCACGCTGCCAGGGCTCCAGCAGCGGTGCGTGTTTTTCCAGGAAATACAGGATGTTTTCCTGAGGTTCGGCGGGGAAGCGTGCATTGTCTTTGTCGCTGTTCTTGTCGGCGCGTTTGGGGATGGTGCGCCACAGGTCGTTGATCTGTTTCTGCAGGTGCTCCTCGCGTTCCTTCTGGCGCAGGCGCTCCTCTTCGGCGGAAATCGGATAGGGGCGTTTATAGCGGTCAACGCCGTAATTCATCAGCGCATGGCAGGAGTCCAACAGGTCTTCTACCGCATCGATACCGTGGCGCTCCTCGCACTGCATGATGTATTGCTTGGCGAACACCAGGTAATCAATGATCGAACTGGCATCGGTCCAGGTTCGAAACAGGTAGTTGCCCTTGAAGAAACTGTTATGCCCATAGCAGGCATGGGCTACTACCAGCGCCTGCATGCAGATGGTGTTTTCTTCCATCAGGTACGCGATGCACGGGTCGGAGTTGATCACGATCTCGTAGGCCAGGCCCATCTGGCCGCGTGTGTAGGACTTCTCGGTACTGAGGAAGTGTTTCCCGTAGGACCAATGGTGATAGCCCAAGGGCATGCCCACCGAGGCATAGGCATCCATCATCTGTTCAGCGGTGATGACTTCTATCTGGTTGGGATAAGTGTCCAGGGCATAACCCGCCGCGATACGGCTGATTTCCCGGTCATAGGCCTGGATCAGTTCGAAGGTCCACTCGGAGCCAGTGGAAATGGGTTGGCGCTTGTTCTCTTTTTTGGCGGTCATGTCACTAACCTGCGCTGGAAGAGTTCACGGAAGACCGGGTAGATATCGCCGGCCGAGACCAGTTGCTGCTGGGCGAACGTGTCGGCAAAGGCTTCGCCGATGCGCTCGTATTCGAACCACAGGGCCTGGTGCTCACGGGGGGTGATTTCGACGTAAGTGTAGTACTGCACGAACGGCATGATCTGGTTGATCAAAATGTCCCGGCAGATTGGGGAGTCGTCGTTCCAGTTATCGCCGTCGGAAGCTTGGGCGGCGTAGATGTTCCAATCGTTGGCGGGGTAGCGCTCGGCCATGATCTCCTGCATCAGCTTCAGTGCGCTGGAAACAATGGTGCCGCCAGTTTCCCGCGAGTAGAAAAACTCCTCTTCGTCCACCTCTCGCGCGCTGGTGTGATGGCGGATGAACACTACGTCAATCTTGTCGTAGTTCCGTTTCAGGAACAGGTACAGCAGGATAAAGAAGCGCTTGGCGATGTCCTTGGTGGCCTGGGTCATGGAGCCGGAAACGTCCATCAGGCAGAACATCACAGCCTTGGAGCTGGGGTTGGGTTGCTTGACCAGCAGGTTGTATTTCAAGTCAAAGGTATCGAGGAACGGCACGCGGTGGATGCGCGCGCTGAGTTTTTCGATTTCCGCCTCTATTTCCTGGATATCGCCGAAGTTGTCCGGTTCTTCGCGCTTCAAGCGTGCCAACTCTTCCTTGGCCTGCTTGAGTTTGGCGCGGCTGCTGCCGGACAGGGCGATACGCCGTGCATGGGCTGAGCGCAGGGTGCGGATGATGTTGATGCGCGACGGGTTGCCCTCGTTGCTGATCCCTGCGCGTACGGTCTTGAAGGTATCGGTGCCGGTCAGGTTGCGTTTGACCAGGTTGGGCAGTTCGAGGTCTTCGAACATGAATTCGAGGAATTCTTCCTGAGTGATCTGGAATACGAATTCATCCATGCCTTCGCCAGAGTTGCCGGCTTTGCCCGGACCTTTGCCGCCGCCACCGCCTTGTGGGCGCTGGATATGTTCGCCGGTGGTGAATTCCTTGTTGCCGGGATGCACCACGGTCTGTTTGCCGCCGCGGCCATGGTGAAGCACCGGTTCGTCGATGTCCCGTCCGGGAATGCTGATTTGTTCGCCATGCTCCATATCGGTGATGGAGCGGCGGCTGACGGCCTCTTCTACCGCCTTTTTGATGTGGTCACGGTAACGCCGCAGGAAACGCTGACGGTTTACCGTGCTCTTGTTCTTGCCATTGAGGCGTCGGTCGATCACATAGCTCATGGGGAGCCCTCCGGGCAGCTTCACGTTACAAGCTTCAAGCCGCGGGCTGGAAGCTTAGAGACAAGCGGTCAACTGCCAGGCCGGATGCCTGGCAGTGCGCGCTTGCCGCTGCCTTACTGCGATTTGCGAACCCGCAGGTACCACTCGGAGAGCAGTCGTACCTGTTTGTCGGTGTAGCCTCGCTCGACCATGCGTGTGACGAAGTCGTTGTGTTTTTGCTGATCCTCCTTGCTGGCCTTGGCGTTGAAGCTGATGACGGGCAGCAGGTCCTCGGTGTTGGAAAACATTTTCTTCTCAATGACCACCCGCAGCTTCTCGTAGCTGAGCCAAGTGGGGTTCTTGCCGTTGTTGTTGGCACGGGCGCGCAGTACGAAGTTGACGATTTCGTTGCGGAAATCCTTCGGATTGCTGATGCCGGCGGGTTTCTCGATTTTTTCCAGCTCTTCGTTGAGGGCCACGCGATTGAGGATTTCGCCGGTTTCCGGGTCGCGGTATTCCTGATCCTGGATCCAGAAATCGGCGTACAGGACATAGCGGTCGAAGATGTTCTGGCCGTATTCGCTGTAGGACTCCAGATAGGCGGTCTGGATTTCCTTGCCGATGAACTCGATGTAGCGCGGCGCCAGGTATTCCTTGAGGAAGCGCAGGTAGCGCTCACGGGTTTCGGCCTGGAACTGCTCTTGTTCAATCTGCTGTTCCAGCACGTAGAGCAAGTGCACCGGGTTGGCGGCAATCTCGTGGGGGTCGAAGTTGAAAACCTTGGACAGGATCTTGAACGCAAAGCGCGTCGACAGACCGTTCATGCCTTCGTCTACACCCGCCGTGTCACGGTATTCCTGGATCGACTTGGCCTTGGGATCGGTGTCCTTGAGGTTCTCGCCGTCATACACCCGCATTTTTGAGTAGATGTTCGAGTTCTCCGGCTCCTTGAGGCGCGACAGCACGGTAAACTGGGCAAGCATCTTCAGAGTGTCCGGCGCGCAATGGGCCTTGGCCAGGGAGCTGTTGAACAGCAGTTTGTCGTAGATCTTGATTTCGTCGCTGACCCGCAGGCAGTACGGCACCTTGACGATATAGATCCGGTCGATGAAGGCTTCGTTGTTCTTGTTGTTGCGGAAGGTATGCCATTCCGATTCGTTGGAGTGAGCCAGCAGGATCCCGGTAAACGGAATCGCCCCAAGGCCTTCGGTACTGTTGTAGTTACCTTCCTGGGTAGCGGTGAGCAGTGGGTGCAGCACCTTGATCGGGGCCTTGAACATCTCCACGAATTCCATCAGGCCCTGGTTGGCCCGGCACAGTGCGCCCGAATAGCTGTAGGCATCGGCGTCGTTCTGCGGGAATTCTTCCAGCTTGCGGATATCGACTTTGCCCACCAGCGCAGAAATGTCCTGGTTGTTTTCATCGCCCGGTTCGGTCTTGGCCACGCCGATCTGGTTGAGGATCGACGGGTAGAGTTTCACCACGCGGAACTGGCTGATATCACCGCCGAACTCGGCCAGGCGCTTGGTGGCCCAGGGCGACATGATGGTGTTGAGGTAGCGCCGCGGGATACCGAAGTCTTCCTCGAGGATCGCGCCATCTTCCGTGGCGTTGAACAGGCCTAAGGGGGACTCGAAGACGGGCGAGCCCTTGATCGCATAGAAGGGCACCTTTTCGATCAATTGCTTGAGTTTTTCCGCCAGGGACGACTTGCCGCCGCCGACCGGGCCCAGCAGATAGAGGATCTGCTTCTTCTCTTCCAGGCCTTGGGCGGCATGGCGGAAGTAGGAAACGATCTGGTCGATGCATTCTTCCATCCCATGGAAGTCTTCAAAGGCCGGATAGCGGCGGATCACCTTGTTGGAAAATATCCGCGACAGGCGCGAATTATTGGCGGTTTCCACCAGTTCTGGCTCGCCAATCGCCAGTAGCAGGCGTTCGGCGGCAGAGGCGTAGGTGCTGCGGTCCTGCTTGCACAGCTCGAGATACTCCTGAAGCGTGAGTTCTTCCTGCTGTGTGGACGCGAAGCGTTGTTGGAAGTGGCTAAAGATACTCATGACGTCGTCACCTCGCTCGATACGTGGAGCCGACGCCGGATCAATCAGTCGATGCTGGCAGTCATTGGCGCACGCCAATGGCTGTTTTCCCCCCAGAACACCCTGAAACGTTACCGATGACCCGTACGCCGGTGTACCGGCTCTCCCCTGATTCGGATGGCCTGCGCTTAAGGATAGTTCGGAATCCGGGAGGTCAAGGCGCGATGCGCAATTAGTTTGGCTGCGCCGTTCGTCAGAAACGGCGCAAGCCCAAGCGTCACGCGGGGTAGCGGGGTGTGAAAAAAATTATTGCGAATCGCCTGAAGAAATTTCCGCAGGATAGGTCGTACGCCACAGCTCAAACCCGCCGTCCAGGCTATAGACGTCAGAGAAACCCTGGCTGATCAAGTACGCGGCTGCGCTCTGGCTGGAATTGCCGTGGTAGCAGGCGACGATCAACGGCGCATCGAGGTCGGCGGCGCGTATGAAGTCGGCGATGTTGACGTTGTCCAGATGCTGCGCGCCGCTGATGTGGGCGGCGGCGTAAGTAGGCTGGTCGCGGATGTCGACGACTACAGCACCTTGCTCGCGCAGGGCCTGGGCTTGTTCGGGGGGGATACGTTTGAATTCGGTCATGGCGGGCTCCTATGGCTTGGTGGCGGCCGGCTGGGTAATGGAAAGGGGGGATTCGCACTGGCAGTCGTGGCGCTCGCCCGTGTCGATGTTCATCAGGGTCATGGCGCCGCCCCACACGCAACCGGTGTCGAGGGCGAACACGCCGGGCTCATCGCACTTGCCTTCCAGCGCGGCCCAATGACCAAAGATGATCTTCGTGTCACGGGTCTTGCGTTCCTTGTAGGCGAACCAGGGCTTATAGCCGGGGAGGGCGCTGTCGGCACCTTCCTTGCTCTTGAGGTCCAGTTTGCCTTCGGCCGTGCAGAAGCGCATGCGTGTGAAATAGTTGGTGATCACTCGCAGGCGGGCGACGCCGGTGAGCTCGTTGTCCCACTTCACCGGGTCGTTGCCATACATGCCGTCGAGGTAAGCGGTGTACAGGTTGTCATCGGCCAATGCACTTTCAACTTCGGCGGCGCACTTGAGGGCTTTTTTCAGCGTCCACTGCGGCGGGATACCGGCATGCACCAAGGCCATGTTGCGGTCCTCGTCGTAGTGCATGAGTTTTTGCCGGCGCAGCCAGTCGAGCAGTTGAGCGCGGTCCGGGGCTTCGAGGATTTCCCGCAGGGTGTCACCTTTTTTGAGGCGCTCGATGTTGTTGCCGGCCGCAAGCAAGTGCAGGTCATGGTTGCCCAGCACGCATACCAAAGAATCACGCAGGCTATAGAGGTAGCGCAGGGTTTCCAGGGACTGCGGGCCGCGGTTGACCAGGTCGCCCACCAACCACAAGCGATCATTTGCCGGGTCGAAGGCTACGCGATCCAGCAGGCGCTTGAGAGGGTCCAGGCAGCCTTGCAGGTCGCCGACAGCGTACGTCGCCATCAGTGCAGGGCTCCTGGCACGGCCAGGCGGAAGGGCTTGATGATTGCATCGAACAGTTGGCCGTCAGTGGCCTTCATTTGATACGAGCCTTGCATGGTGCCGACCTTGGAGGTCATCACCGTGCCGCTGCTATAAGTGTGACTGGCGCCGCTGTCGATCAACGGTTGCTGGCCGACAACGCCTGCCCCGCGCACTTCCTCGACCTGGCCGTCGCCATCGGTGATGACCCAGTGGCGCGACAGCAGCTTGGCCGGCACCAGCCCGTTGTTCTTCACTGTAATGGTGTAGGCAAAGGCGAAGCGGTTATGTTCGGGTTGCGACTGGTCCGCCAGGAAGCGGGTGACGACGCTGACGTCTATCTGATAGCGAGGGTCGGACATGCAAGAGGCCTTAAAAGCGAAGGACAGCAGATGCGGGTCAGTCTAGGCCAAGAGGAGGGCGCTAGGCCAGACATGTGTCGGGCAGCCGGCAAGCGTTATCGGTATAACGCGGAGCAAATGTGGGAGCGGGCTTGCTCGCGAAGGCGGTGCATCAGTTACACATTTGGTGACTGACACTGCGCATTCGCGAGCAAGCCCGCTCCCACATTGGATTGCATCGAGTTCTTACGGCCTATTCCACTACGGATGCAGGTTGGATGGCAAGTTGGTCGGCCAGGCGTACGAACGCGGCCAGGTCCAGTTGCTCGGGGCGCAGGCTTCCATCAACGCCGGCAGCTTCGATCTCGGCATTGCTCAGCAGGGCCTTGAGGGTGTTACGCAAGGTCTTGCGGCGCTGGTTGAACGCTTCCCGCACCACTCGTTCCAGCAGTTTGTGGTCCTTGGCCGGATGCGGCAGCACGGCATGCGGCACCAGGCGTACGATGGCCGAATCGACCTTCGGCGGCGGGTTGAACGCGCCCGGACCGACGTTGAACAGGTGCTCCACGCGGCAGTGATACTGGACCATGATCGACAAACGACCCCAATCACCACCGCCAGGGCCTGCGGCCAGGCGCTCCACCACTTCCTTTTGCAGCATGAAGTGCATGTCGCGGATGATTCCGGCGTTGTTCAGCAGGTGGAAAATCAGCGGCGTGGAAATGTTGTACGGCAGGTTACCCACCACCCGCAGGCTGTTGGGCGCAGCGCCAAGGCTGTTGAAGTCGAACTTCAGCGCGTCGCCCTGGTGCAGGTTGAAGTTGGCTTTGCCGGCGAACTGCTGGTTGAGGATCGGGATCAGGTCCTTGTCCAGTTCCACGACGTCCAGTTGCCCGCCGCTGGCCAGCAGGCCCTGGGTCAGCGCGCCCTGGCCCGGGCCGATTTCCAGCAGGCGGTCTTCTGGCTTGGCGTGGATTGAGCGCAGGATGCGATCGATCACGCCAGCGTCGTGCAGGAAGTTCTGCCCGAAACGCTTGCGCGCCCGGTGTTGGTAATGCTCAGTCATATACGGGTCTCGGCCATCTGATAGGCGGTTTCCAGGGCCACGTGCAGGCTGCCGGTATCGATCTTGCCGCTGCCTGCGAGGTCCAGGGCGGTGCCATGGTCGACGGAGGTGCGGATGATCGGCAGGCCCAGTGTCACGTTGACTGCGGCGCCGAAGCCTTTGTATTTCAGCACGGGCAGCCCCTGGTCATGGTACATCGCCAGCACTGCATCGCAGTGCTCCAGATATTTGGGGGTGAACAGAGTGTCTGCAGGCAATGGGCCGCGTAGGTCCATGCCTTCTTGGCGCAGGCGCTCTAGTGTTGGTTCAATGATGTCGATTTCTTCATGGCCCAAGTGGCCGCCTTCACCGGCGTGGGGGTTGAGCCCGCAGACCAGGATGCGCGGTTGGGCAATGCCGAATTTGTGTTGCAGGTCGCTGTGCAGGATGCGCGTGACACGCTCCACACGCTCGGCAGTGATGGCATCGGCGATTTCACGCAGCGGCAAGTGGGTGGTCACCAGCGCCACACGCAGGCCACGGGTGGCGAGCATCATCACCACTTGAGCGGTATGGGTCAGTTCCGCGAGGAATTCGGTATGGCCGGAAAAGGCGATGCCGGATTCGTTGATCACGCCTTTGTGCACCGGTGCGGTGATCATGCCGGCAAAGTCGCCGTCGATACAGCCCTGGCCCGCACGGGTCAACGTCTGCAGCACAAATGCCGCGTTGGCCGTGTTCAACTGCCCGGCAACCACCTTGGCCTGTAGCGGGGTGTCCCACACATACAGGCTACCAGCGGGGGCCGCCAGGTCGGGCCAGTTGCCTGGCGCCACGTCCAGCAGGTTGACGGCCATACCCAGCTGCGCGGCCCGCTCAAGGAGCAGGTCGCGGCTGGTAATGGCAATCAGGGGGTGTGGCTGGGGTTGCGAGGCGAGCAGCAGGCACAGGTCTGGACCAATGCCGGCCGGCTCGCCGGGTGTCACTGCGAAACGCTGGGGTTTCACTGGGTTGCCTGGTCGGTGCCTGTTTGCTCGGCGCCTGGCAGCTTGTTCTCTACATACGCTTCGTCACGGATCTGACGCAGCCAGGTTTGCAGCTCTTCGTCGTATTTGCGGTTACGCAACACGGTCAGGGCTTGTTGCTCGCGGGCCTGGGTGGTGTTGTCCGTGGCGCGACGGCCAAGGACTTCCAGGACATGCCAACCGTATTGGGTCTTGAACGGCTTGGACAATACACCTTGTGGCGTGTCGGCCATGACCTGCTGGAACTCGGGCACCAGTGCCCTCGGGTCGATCCAGTTCAGGTCGCCGCCGTTAAGGGCAGAGCCCGGGTCTTCCGAGAAGCTTTTAGCCAGGGTGGCGAAGTCTTCACCGCTTTCAATGCGGTCATAGATCTTCTGGGCCAGTTCCTTGGTTTGTGCTTCGGTGCGGATTTCGCTCGGTTTGACCAGGATGTGACGAACATGAACTTCGTCTTTCAACGAGGTTTCGCCGCCGCGACGTTCCAGCAGCTTGAGGATGATGAAACCACCCGGGGTGCGGGCTGGCTGGGTGATGCCGCCGACTTCCATGGCGCTCAATTCGCGATCAAACGGAGGTGGCAATTGAGCGGCTTTACGCCAGCCCATGTCACCGCCTTCGAGGGCGTTATCGCTGCCGGACTGAGCAATGGCCATCTGGGCAAAATCTGCACCCGCTTTCAGGCGCTCGTAGATCGCCTGGGTTTTAGCGGCAGCGGCATTGAGCTGCTCAGAGTTGGCCCCGTCCGGGGTTGGAATCAGGATATTGGCCAAGTGCAACTCTTCGGAGAGCTGCATCTTGCCCAGGTCCGAAGCCAGGAAGTTCTTCACTTCCTGCTCGGACACCTGAACCCGTTCGGCCACACGGCGCTGGCGCACACGGCTGATGATCATTTCGCGCTTGATCTGGTCACGGGCGTCCTCATAGGACAGGCCATCGTGGGCCAGGGCGGCGCGGAACTGATCAATGCTCATGTTGTTGCGTTGAGCAATGGTGCCAACAGCCTGGTTCAGTTCTTCGTCCGAAATACGGATGCCGGAACGTTCGCCAATCTGCAGTTGCAGGTTTTCGACGATCAGGCGTTCCAGTACCTGAGATTCCAGGACGCTGGTCGGTGGCACCCCACCGCCACGTTTGGCGATGGTCTGCTGAACTTCCTTGACCCGCTGGTCCAGCTGGCTCTGCATGATCACGTCGTTGTCGACGATGGCCGCTACTTTATCCAGCTGTTGAACTGCGGCGTGTGCCGAAACAGTACCCAGGAACAGCGCGCCCAGCACTAGCGGGCGCAAACACTCAGAAAGCTTTGTCTTCACGTTCACGATAACCTTCAATGCCTTTGTCGAGGAAGCTCTCTACCTTGGCGCCGGTCAGGCCGCCGAGTCCTTTGAGGACGATCTGGAAGAAGAGCCCGTGGTCACCCTTTTCGTTGAGCGGGGCGATCTGGCTGTACTCGTCGTTGGAAACCCAGTAGCGGTTGATGACGCGCAGTTTCCAGCAGCAGTTGTCGTACTCGAAACCACCGAAGGCTTCCAGGGTGCGGTTGCGTGCATAGTCATACTGCCAGCGAGTGATCAAATTCCACTGCGGAATGATCGGCCACATCATCGAGAAGTCGTGTTGCTGGATTTTGTAGTAATCCTTCACGTAGTTCTCTTGACCTGGCGTGCCGTAGTCCCCACCGAACTGCCATTTGCCGGTCAGTTGGTTGTAGACCACTTGGTCATTGCGGTAGCGATAGCCGAGGTTGACGACCTTGTTCGGGTTGTCTTCTGGCTGATAGTGGAACATCGCACTACCGGAGCGTGGGGCATGGCTTTCGGTGTCCCAGTTGTAGTCGGCCGTGGCGCGCCAATCGCGGTTGAAGCGGAAAGCGTATTCCAAAGCGATAGGCGAGACATCTGTTTGGGAGTCATCTCGGTCAGCGGCCAGGACTCCTGGCAGTTGAACCTCGCGATCCTTGAAGTACAGTGCTTGACCCACGGAAACACGCTGGCGTTCAAAGCCATTTTCTTCGATCCAGCGGCTGGTTACGCCCAGGGATAACTTGTTCTCGTCTCCAATCCGATCGTTACCGGCAAAGCGGTTATCACGGAATAGAGAGGCATAGCTGAACGAATATTCACTGGTGTCGAAAACCGGAATATCGCTTTGGTCTTTGTTCGGTACGTAGAGGTAGAAGGCTCGCGGCTCAAGGGTCTGGTTATAGTCTTTACCGAACCAGTTAGTTTTGCGGTCGAAGTACAGCCCGCTGTCGACGCTCGCGATAGGAACAGCGCGATCTTGCGAACTCTTGAACACTCCGCCAGCGTAAGGCGCTGCGCCGGGCCGGGTAGCGGCCAGTTGCGCGGCGACAATGTCATCCTTGCCTTTGCTGTCCAGGTCAAGATCATATTTGGTATAGACGTATTTGAGCTTCGGCGTAATAAAGCCATAGCTCCAGTTCATTGGGTACTCGACAGCGGGAGCTACGTTCAAGCGTGTTCCGTTTGCACGGGTCAGGCCGTTTACGTAGGTGTCCAGGCGTCGTTCACCTATAGTGCCATCAGGATTGAACGGCCCGCCGTCTTCGTTAACCACATTACCGTTTCGAAGGTCTCGGTCAAATCTTACGGCTTCAGTCTCGTAGGAGAAGTTGAGCCCCCCCGGATGGTACGGCAACTGACCATTGAAGGTGATCTGCGGCAAACGGTCATACGGAGTGATCTGCGAAATCGTCGCCAGTTGATATGACTGCAGGTTCACGCGAGCTTGATAGTTATCACCATTATAGGTCACGGAGCCCTGCTGGTTCAGGAAGTCCTGGCTCTGGATGCCTTCCTGATACGACTTCAAATCCTGGAAGTAGAACGGATCACTGATCTTGGTGTAATCGACCTGGGTCGTCAGACGCGAATCCAGCCCACCTTTATGCTGCCAATTGAGCATATAGCGGGTCTTTTCGTAATCAGTCTGCTTCTTCCGCTCGTCGCTATCATCATTGAGATACGCCCCACCAAACTGCCCTTCACTCGACTTGGTCAGATAGCGGAATTCGCCCTCCATCAACAAGCCGCGCTTGGTCATGTACTGCGGGTACAACGTGGCATCGTAGTTCGGTGCCAGGTTGAAGTAGTACGGCGTTACCAATGTAAAGCCAGTCTCACTGCCGGTGCTGAAGCTCGGCGGCAGGAAGCCGGATTGACGACGGTCATCGATCGGGAAGTAGATGTACGGGGTGTACAGGATCGGGATGTTCTTGACCCGCAACGTCGCGTTGGTCGCCGTACCGAAACCGGTGGCCGGGTTCAACGTAATGTTGTTGCCCTTGAGCTGCCAGGCGTTGCTGTCCGGCTCGCAGGTGGTGTACGTACCGTCCTTGAGACGGATGATCGCGTTTTCTGCACGCTTGGCGTACAGCGCGTTACCGCGGATGCGTGACTTGTGCATCACGTATTCGGCGTTGTCGATCTGGGCGGCACCGGTGTCGAGCTGGACCTGGGCATGGTCACCCACGATCAGGGCGCCGTTATCGCGCAGGCGCACCTTGCCATTCAGTTCGCCACGGTTCTCCGCCTGGTACAGGCTGGCTTCGTCCGACTCCAACTGCATGCTGCCCTGGCGCATGACCACGTCACCGGCCAGGGTAGCGACCTGCTGCTCCTGCTCGTAACGAGAAGCCTTGGCGCCGATGAAGGTCGGCGCATCGCTCTTGTTCGTCTTGTCGTTCATGCCAGGACGAGTCGGCTCGATGTAGGCGCCGCCGCAGTAAGGGCCGGTTTCGGCCAGCTGTGCTGCGGTCAGCTTGTCGCGAGGTACCCAGTCAAGGTGGCTGTAGTCGGCACTGCGCGAACGCAGGCCACGGCCCTTGGCTTCGGTGACCAGCATGGTCTTGGGTTCGGCGTCGACGCTGCCGCCAGCTTTGCCTTGCGGCGTGCTGTTGGCCGAGCTGACGGCAGCACCGTCATGCACCGGGCGCGGTGGCAATGGGGCGGCGGCGGTCTTCGGCGCGCAATCCCAGGCACCCGAAGCAGAGACTGAGCAGTCATACTGTTCCGCGGCGACCACGAATGAGGTGGCGAAAGGTTGCAAGGCCAGCAGACTGCCGGTTACCAGCAACGGAAATTTTCTACGAAACGCGGGGGATTTCAATGCCATCTTATTAGTCCGGGCTTCCTGCGTGCCATCTGCCCGCGGTTTGGGCCGCACGCCTCTCGATGGTCTGAAAGTTGGGTAGGAACAGACCATTTCTGGTCTGCTCCCCCCTAAAAACCGTACGTGCGCCTTTCAGCGCATACGGCTCAAGTCTTTACGAAGCCCCCCCTTGGGGGAGCCGGTTTGTACACTGTTAGTCCACGAGCGTGAAGCTGCTGGTGGCAAATGGGATGCAATAGTACCCGGTTGTCCAGCGAGTCACCACCGCCTTGTGAGCGATAAATGATGTGGTGGTCGTGCCACCCAGTCTCCCTAGATATTGGGCTTTTGCATAGTACGCACAGTCCTTTTTGGGATTGAAATAGATGAAGAATTTGTTTGCGGTACTTCAATTTCCCGAGCATCCGGGACATCCGCAATGCCTCTCCCATTTCTTCCATAGAGGGATCAAACGGATTGAAATCCCCGCTGATCTTCCTGTGCCTCTCAATCGGCGTGGCCTCTAGGGCGTATAACCGAATTGCCTCTTTGCCTCCTGACTCCGTTATGACCGTGGTGGCAAACACCCAGCTTCGATTTTCGTAGGTTTGGAAATACTTCTCCCTTACCCAATCGAGACTTTTGTTTGGGTGCCGCCTTTTCGCCCAACGCCAAAGCGCTTGGAATATTTGGTGGTCCATGCGGCTGTACGCCTTCTTGGCGACCACAGGCTGGTGATACAGCGCCCAGCCTCGCAGTATCGGATTAAGCAGGCGGATCAACTCCTCCTGTTTCACCGCTTTGTTAGTGCTGATGACCTCTTTTACCTTCCTATAGAACGCTTTCACGTTCTTTTTGGCAGGTTTGATCAGGAGTTTTCCGCCGTATTTGCGGAAATTCCAACCAAGGAAGTCGAAGCCTTCATCTATGTGGACGACGTGGGTTTTCTCAAGCGACAGCTGCAATCCTCGCACCGCGAGAAACTGCTCAACCCAAGGTTTGATCTCATTTTCGAGCATCTCTTTCGAGCTACCGGTAATCACAAAATCATCCGCATATCGCACCACGTTAATTTTCAGCTTCTTCGCCTTCGTCACGCCCAGATGTTGCTTGAGCTGTGATTCCAGTCCATCCAGCACCAAATTAGCCAAGGTGGGCGAGATAATCCCGCCCTGTGGTGTACCGGCATTCGTTGCCTGTAGCTGGCCTTTGTGAATCACTCCAGCTTTCAACCATTTTCGGAGGATTTCTTTGTCCGTTGGGACATTTTCGATCAGCCAGTCATGGTTGATGTGATCAAAGCAGCCTTTGATGTCCGCTTCCAATACCCATTGGGCCGAAGCCTTCTTGGATAGACAAACGAACAACTGTCCCATCGCATCCGCCGTGGAGCGTTCGATCCGAAAGCCGTAGCTGTTTGGATCGCCGGTGGTCTCAGCGATAGGTGCCAGGGCTAGCAGGTATAGCGCCTGCATAGCTCTGTCAGTCATGGTTGGAATGCCCAGAGGGCGTTCTTTTCCATTCGATTTCGGGATAAACACACGCCGTAGTGGCCGTGGCTTATACCCGTGGCGCTTCAACCCATTTGCCGCTTTCCATTTGGCATCGGGTGTATCCCAGAGCACGCGGTCGACTCCCGCCGTGCGCTTGCCCTGGTTTTCAGTGACTCGCCGTATGGCCAAGTATCTGGCCGAACGAGAGCGGGTTAACATCCGTTGCAGGGCTTTCACCCGGCGCCAGTTGCCTTCCCGACAAGCCTTCGCAATCCGTATCTGCATCGCCCGTACGTTCTGCTGCACACGACACCAATCGATGTCATGCCAATGCTGCGGAACGCCGGAAGGCGCAGACCCGGCCAGTTGGCTAGGTACTAACATGCTGCCTTCCTCTCAAGTTTCCCGAGCAGAAGACGTACGCATCCCCTGACGGGAATGGACGCTCCCGTCAGGAGTGGATGAATAAGAAGCCCATTACTGCCGGACTTCGAAGATGATTGAGACAGGTTTACTCAGCGTTCATGCGATAAAAGACCACGCAGAAGTCTGCCCGGTTTCCCGTGGGGTAATGTTCCAACCCCTATCCGCGCCATTACAGCTCGGCGTTCGCTTTTTCTGCGATCCCATACCCGCACAGCCAACAGATCCCCTTGCGGTTCACCTGCCCGAAGGCGGCCATACGGGCTTACCACGTTCCCTACCTGTCACACGATTGGTTTAGGGTCTGCCTTTTCACCGGAGGCCTTGTAGCGACGTATTCCCACATCCCACAGGAATAACTGGCCCCATACCTTTTGGTCCATGCCTGACAGCAGTTTTGGCATGTTTATCATTACGGCGTTTATCAGCAGTTCACTTACGTTACCCATGCCAACCAGCCTAGCGTCTCGACCCGGTACTGCTCCGAGCGTCTGTACTTTGCCTCACGGCAAAAGCACACCCTGATGGGGACTACATTGTCGGAAAAGCTTCACACCCCACCGTTACCAGTGACGCATGTTTTCCTAGGCTATCGTTGGTCGCACAACGAGTCCGCTGCTATCTCAAAATAAGATAGTTGGACAATGACAGACAGAGTTTTCGCTCGTGTCTCCGGTTTGATGTGAGCGGAGGACTGCAAGGCAGCACGCTCAAAGAGTATTTCCTCCTGTTTTAAGGCAGGAGGAATCCCTGCGGGGATTCATCCCGCAAGGGTAGGCCTAGGGCCTGAGTGGATTCGCTATCTGATGTAGAAGACGGCGCAAATAATGACGACCGTAAAGGCCGATATCATTCCCGCAAATTTCCAAGTCAGTCGATACAAGACGTCATCGAGAGCTTTGGAGATATCTGTCTGACTTGCCGATACATCAGCTTTAAGGGCTAGACGTTTCCGCATAGAGACCTCATCAGTAGTGAAGTAGGCACTCCCAGTCCGAAATTCGGACCATAGCCGCGCTTCTGAGTGCTAAGCGGCTTTGGGGTTCGCTATTGTCGCCGCAGCGACAACGAGTCCTTCTAAGCAGTGGGACCCCTGGGCTGTTTTGTTTCCCGGATTGGCTACCGGGCTATCGGTTTTCTTAGGGAAAACCATTGACGGTGACGTCTCACCGCCAACCTGGAGACACGCTACGCGTGTCGCACAAGATGCGTGATAATAAAGCATGCCCCGCTTGACGGCTAGCGCCGTCGGAGACCCTTGTAATGCCCGAGCAAGATCTACGTTTACAACAGCTGGAAGTCTGGCTGGATGAGCAGTTGCCGATCCTCTTCAACGCTCAGGACTGGGGCCCCGTGCCCCCGGCCACATTGACCGCGGCCAGCAGCGACGCGAGTTTCAGGCGTTATTTTCGATGGGAGGGCGGTGCCCATACGTTCGTCGTCATGGACGCGCCACCCCCCCAGGAAAACTGCAAACCTTTCGTCGATATTGCGCATTTGCTCGCGAAATCGGGAATAAATGTGCCAAAAATTTATGCAGAAGATTTGCCCCGTGGCTTTCTTTTGCTCAATGATCTGGGCAGAAAAACCTATCTGGACGTGATTGACGGTGAAAATGCTGATCAATTATTTGCCGATGCCATCGAAGCGCTGCTGGCTTTCCAGCAATTGCCGATGGATGCGTCGTTGCCCAGCTATGACGTGGCCTTATTGCGTCGCGAGCTGGAACTGTTCCCGGAATGGTACGTGCGCCGTCACCTGGGCATCGACCTCGACCCTGAGCAACAAGCCCTCTGGCAACGTGCCAGCCAGCAGTTGATCGACAGCGCGCTGGCCCAGCCCAAGGTGCTGGTGCACCGCGACTACATGCCGCGCAACCTAATGGTCAGTGAGCCAAGCCCAGGCGTGCTGGATTTTCAGGACGCGGTCTACGGCCCGGTGACCTATGACATTACCTGCCTGTTCAAGGACGCCTTCCTCAGTTGGCCCCAGGCCCGCGTTCGTGAATGGCAGCGCGGCTATTGGCAGCGCGCCGGGCAGCTGGGGATTCCCGTACAGGACGACTTTGAAGAGTTCCTGCGTGCCAGCGACCTGATGGGCGTGCAGCGTCACCTCAAGGTTATCGGCATTTTTTCGCGTATCTGCCACCGCGACGGCAAGCCACGCTACCTGGCCGACGTGCCGCGCTTCTTCACTTATATAGAAGCGGTGCTGGCCGACAGACCTGAGTTGAGTGACCTGGGCGAATTGCTCGCCAGCCTGCGCGAACCTGCCGAGGCCAGCGTATGAAGGCGATGATCCTGGCGGCGGGCAAGGGCGAGCGCATGCGCCCGCTCACCCTGCATACGCCCAAGCCGCTCGTGCAAGCCGGCGGCAAGCGGCTGATCGAGTATCACCTTGAAGCCTTGGCGAAGGCCGGCTTTACCGAGATCGTGATCAACCACGCCTGGCTCGGCGAGCAGATCGAAAGCTACCTGGGCGACGGTGCCCAGTTCGGTCTGCGCATCCGCTACTCCCCGGAAGGTGAACCGCTGGAAACGGGGGGCGGCATATTTCAGGCGTTGCCGCTGTTGGGCGACGAACCGTTTCTGGTGGTCAATGGCGATATCTGGACTGACTACGATTTCACCCAGCTCAAGCAGCCGATCCGGGGGCTGGCGCACTTGGTGATGGTCGACAACCCAGCGCACCACCCGTCGGGTGGGGATTTCTACCTGGATCACGGTGTGCTTCATGATGCCGCGCCCGGTGCCGATAACCTGACCTTCAGTGGCATTTCAGTGCTCGACCCCAAGTTGTTCGCGGGTTGCAGCGCCGGTGCCTTCAAGCTGGCCCCGCTGTTGCGCGAGGCGATGGCCAAAGGTCTGGTAACGGGGGAGCACATGGCGGGACGCTGGGTGGATGTGGGGACGCTGGAGCGACTGGCGCAGGTCGAAACCTTGCTGACAAAGGGACGCTAGGATGTTGTGGCCAGGGACGCTGATCGGCGCCGGGGCTGGCTTTGCCATTGCCAGTATTCCGGGGGCATTGTTGGGGGCATTGCTGGGGCAGGCCTTGGATCGTCGCTTGCAATTGCACAGTTGGGCGCAGTTACGTGAACGCCTGAGTGGGCGTCCGGCCTTGCGCAACGACGAACTGTTGTTTGTGCTGCTGGGACGCCTGGCCAAGAGTAATGGCCGGGTTGTCGACGGACATATCCAGCAAGCGCGCCAGGAAATGCGCGCACTGGATATGAGTGAGCCGGCCCAGCGCCGCGCGATCAGCGCCTTCAACCGTGGCAAGTCCGGCAGTGACCGTGTACGCAGTTACCTGCGGGTGCTCAAGACGCAGCCCCATGCGGCGGAAGGCGTGCTGCGCGCCTGTTGGCGCATGGCGTGGGCGGACGGTCGGGCGGATGCTGCCGAGCGCGACCTGATCGACCAGTGGGGCAAGTGGCTGGGCTGGACGCCGCAGCAGCTGCAGGCATTGGCGACCGATTACGCGCCGGAGCGCAAGCCAGTGGCCAATCGTGGGGGGGCCTATCAGGAGGCGTTGCGTATCCTGGGGGTGACGGCAACCACTGAGCCTTCGGTGATCAAGCACGCCTACCGCCGCCTGCTCAGCCGTCACCATCCGGACAAGATCGCCGGCACGGGAGCCAGCCCCGCGCAAGTGCGGGAAGCGACTGAACGAACCCGTGAGTTGCATAACGCCTATGCGTTGATTCGTGAGCGGCGCGATTTTCGCTGAGGCTATCGCCACTCAACTCTATGTGGCAGTGGCAAGCCCTAATTGTAGGAGCGAGCTTGCTCGCGAAAAACTCCCAGGCGCCGCGTTTATTCAGGAAGCACGCATTATCGTTGACGTTTTTCGCGAGCGAGCTCGCTCCTACAGAAAGCGATGTTGCCCCCTATAGCGGAGTGTCAGTCTGCGCCGCCCTGCGGGCTCAACCACCCGCGAACCCTGCGGTACAACTGCTCTTGCTCCGCCGCGCTATTACCGGGCAACGCCGTGAGCGACACCTGTTTATAGCTGTCATTCTTCGAGCGCTTGGCCGCCTGGAGTCGTTCCTGGGCGTTTTTGCGTTCCAGGGCGCCTTCTTGATAGAACACGTCCGCCGTGGGTACCTTCAAGGCCGGCGCCAGTTGCTGCAGGTCCGGTTGGCGAGCTGCGGGCGTCTTGCCGGCCACCATCACCAACCTCTGCACCTGGGAGGGTTGTTTCTCGCTCAGGTAGCGGGCCGCCCACCAGGCCCCGGTTCCATGGCCGAGCAACACCACACTGCGGGCGCTTTGGGTCTGGGCGAAGGCGACGGCGGCGTCGATGCGGTCGAAGATGCGCTTGGCGTCGGTCTTGTCCTGTTCATCCGCCCCCGGCACCACCGCCGGGTCAGTGCCTTCGGCCTCGGCACTGGCGGCCTGTTCGACCGGCTTGGCAGCGGTGCTGCCTTCCTTGCTGCTGGTATCGACCGCCGCTTTCGGCGGTTCGATGAGCCGTGGCGGCAGGGTATCCACACTGACGTCAGGCAATGACAGGCTGAGGGTGCCCCAGGCGGCGTCCGGCAACTTACGCCGCAGAGGCGCGATTGCTTGCGGCCAGTCCGCGTTCTCCCCAGCACCTGGTATGAGGATCACCACACCCTCGGCTTCGGCGCTGTTGGCGGGTTTCCACAGCGCCAGGAACGACTCGCTACCCGCCTGCAATTGCTGTTGCTCTTGCAGCGGCACCTGCCGTTCGAGCGCACTGGCTTCTTGTTGGCTACGCTCGGACAGTGGCTGGCGTTCAGCCGGTTTTTCGACGGCAGGCGAGGGCGCATCCTCGGCCTGAACAGGCAAGACACTGGTAAACAGGAGTGACAGGCACAGTGCTGGCAGTGCCGAACGGTGAAGAAAAAGCATCGTTGATTCCCGGCCAGAAGTGATTCCAGCAGCCTAATGGGTTGGTCGGTATTTGTCAGGGGTATGAGGCGCGGTTCTCATTACCAACAGGTTATCGGCGGTTTGTTGGCTGCCTTGATGAGCGCGGCGCGGCCATTCAGCCAATGAATGGCAGACAACACGCCAGGTGCGGCTATTCTTGTGCCAGCCCATCATTCATAAGAGGCCGCGCACATGAGTACTTCCTCATTCAAGATCGCCCACAAACTGCTGACCGGCGCAGGTGCCATCGAACAACTGGCTGCCGAACTCACGCGCCTGGATGTGGATAATCCGTTGATCGTCACCGACGCCGCGCTGGTCCAGTCCGGCACCGTGGCGCTGGCCCTGGAGCATCTGGGTGATCGAGCCTACGAAATCTTCGACCGCGTGCTGCCCGATCCGGAAATTGCCATCGTCGAAGACTGCATGCGTGCGTACCGCGAAGGCGGGCATGACGGCCTGATCGGTGTGGGCGGCGGCAGTGCCATTGACATCGCCAAGAGCGTGGCGGCCTATGCCGGTTATCACGGCGCACTGGCGGACTTGTTTGGCGTCGATCAGGTGCCGCGCAAAGGCCCGCCGTTGATCGCCATCCCCACCACGGCCGGCACCGGCTCGGAGGTGACCAATGTAGCGATACTGTCCGACAAGGCGGCGCAGCTGAAAAAAGGCATCGTCAGCGATTACTTGCTGCCGGACGTTGCGCTGATCAGCCCGCAAATGACCTTGACCTGCCCACGCGGTGTCACGGCCGCCAGTGGCGTGGACGCCTTGGTGCACGCCATCGAGTCCTACCTGTCGCTGAATGCCTCGCCGATTACCGACGCCCTGGCCATCGGTGCGATCAAGCTGATTGCCAGCGCGTTGCCCAAGGCTTACGCCAACCCGGCCAACCTGCAGGCCCGTGACGACATGGCCACCGCCAGCCTGATGGCCGGCATGGCCTTTGGCAACGCTGGCGTCGGTGCCGTGCATGCGCTGGCGTACCCGTTGGGTGGGCGCTTCAACATTGCCCATGGCGTAAGCAATGCGCTGTTGTTGCCGTATGTGATGCACTGGAACAAATTGGCCTGCGTCGAGCGCATGCAGGACATCGCCCAGGCCATGGGCGTCAATATCGCCGGGCTGAGTGTGAATGACGCTGCTGACCAGGCTGTAGCGGCGATGACGCGGCTGTGTGCGGCGGTGGAGATCCCGTCCGGCCTGCGCAGTTTCGGCGTGCCCGAGGACGCCATCCCGGCCATGGCCAGTGAAGCCGCAGGCATTGAGCGCTTGATGCGCAACAACCCGCGCAAGCTCAGCGCCGCCGATATCGAAAAAATCTACCGCGCAGCTTACTAACCGTTGAGATAGGTCACGGTGCGCGCAGCAAAGCATGAGGTATACAATGCGCGCCATCGTGATTTAGCTCAAAAAAGGTGCGTCATGCAGCCCTTCGTCATTGCTCCATCGATTCTCTCTGCCGACTTCGCCCGCCTGGGTGAGGAAGTGGACAAGGTGTTGGCCGCCGGTGCCGACTTCGTGCACTTCGATGTCATGGACAACCACTACGTACCCAACCTGACCATCGGCCCGATGGTGTGCGCCGCGTTGCGCAAGTACGGCATCACTGCGCCGATTGATGCGCACTTGATGGTCAGCCCGGTGGACCGTATCGTCGGTGACTTCATCGAGGCGGGTGCGACTTACATCACCTTCCACCCTGAAGCCACGCTGCACGTTGACCGCACACTGCAACTGATCCGCGAAGGCGGCTGCAAGGCGGGCCTGGTATTCAACCCGGCTACTCCGCTGAGCGTGCTTGAGTACGTGATGGACAAGGTCGACATGGTCTTGCTGATGAGCGTCAACCCAGGCTTCGGCGGGCAGAAGTTCATCCCTGGCACCTTGAACAAGCTGCGTGAGGCCCGTGCGCTGATTGATGCGTCGGGGCGTGACATTCGCCTGGAAATCGACGGCGGGGTCAACGTCAACAATATCCGTGAGATCGCCGCAGCGGGCGCCGATACCTTCGTGGCCGGCTCTGCTATCTTCAACGCCCCGGACTACCAGGCCGTCATCGACAAGATGCGTGCCGAACTGGCGCTGGCGCGTCCATGAGCGGTTTTGAGCAGTTGTTCCCCGGCAAATTGCCACGGCTGGTGATGTTCGATCTGGACGGTACCTTGATCGACTCGGTGCCTGACCTGGCGGCCGCGGTGGACCAGATGCTGCTCAAGCTGGGGCGCAAGCCGGCAGGTGTCGAGTCGGTGCGCGAATGGGTCGGCAATGGCGCACCGATGTTGGTGCGCCGGGCCCTGGCCAACGACATCGATGCCACGGGTGTGGATGAGGTAGAGGCAGAGCATGCCTTGGAACTGTTCAATGCCGCTTATGAAAGCAGCCACGAACTGACCGTGGTTTACCCCGGTGTGCGCGACACCCTCAAGTGGTTGAGCAAGCAGGGCGTGGAAATGGCCCTGATCACCAACAAGCCGGAGCGCTTCGTTGCGCCGTTGTTGGACCAGATGAAAATCGGTCGCTACTTCCGCTGGATCATCGGCGGCGATACCTTGCCGCAGAAAAAACCCGACCCTGCGGCGCTGTTTTTCGTAATGAAAATGGCCAATATTCCGGCATCTCAGTCGCTGTTTGTCGGCGATTCACGCAGTGATGTGCTGGCGGCCAAAGCGGCGGGCGTGCAGTGTGTGGCCTTGAGTTATGGTTACAACCATGGCCGGCCGATTGCGGAGGAGTCCCCAGCGCTGGTCATTGATGACCTGCGACTGCTAATCCCCGGTTGCCTGGGCGCTGGCGCTGAGATAACGTTGCCCGACATTGATTCGTCCCCTTCTGGAAATTCCATCGTGGTGGTCACTCGCAAACTCTGGATGAAAGTCATCAAGGCCCTGGCCCGCTGGCGTTGGCGCGCCTGACTGATCCTGGCCGCGTTTGCGGCACGTTTGCCTACCTGACTGTTTGACCCTCACACCACGAGGCACCTCATGACCCGCGAAGAATTCCTGCGTTTGGCCGCTGCCGGCTATAACCGTATCCCCATGGCTTGCGAAACCCTGGCCGACTTCGATACGCCGCTGTCGATCTACTTGAAGCTGGCCGACGAGCCCAACTCCTACCTGCTCGAGTCGGTACAGGG
This sequence comes from Pseudomonas sp. PA-7-1E, assembly GCF_021605325.1. Lineage (NCBI taxonomy): Bacteria > Pseudomonadati > Pseudomonadota > Gammaproteobacteria > Pseudomonadales > Pseudomonadaceae > Pseudomonas > Pseudomonas sp. PA-7-1E. The sequence goes on along the minus strand of NZ_WKFA01000049.1, from coordinate 18,910 downwards.
CGGTGAGAAGTGGGGTCGTTACTCGATCATTGGCCTGCCATGCCGCACGGTGCTGCGGGTACACGACCATCATGTGAGCATCACCCATGATGGCGTGGAGATCGAAAGCCATGACGTAGAAGACCCGCTGGCTTTTGTCGAAACCTTCAAGGCGCGCTACAACGTGCCGACCATCGCTGGCCTGCCGCGCTTCAATGGCGGCCTGGTGGGGTACTTCGGCTATGACTGCGTGCGCTATGTGGAGAAGCGCTTGGGCAAATGCCCGAACCCGGACCCGCTGGGCGTGCCGGACATTTTGCTGATGGTGTCCGACGCGGTGGTGGTGTTCGACAACCTCGCCGGCAAGATGCATGCGATTGTCCTTGCCGACCCTGCCCAGGCTGATGCCTTCGAGCAAGGCCAGGCCAACCTGGAAGCGCTGCTTGAGAAACTCCGCCAGCCGATCACCCCGCGTCGCGGCCTGGACCTCAGCCGCCCACCCGCGGCCGACCCGGTGTTCCGCTCAAGCTTTACCCAGGATGACTACGAGCGTGCCGTCGATACCATCAAGGAATACATCCTCGCCGGTGACTGCATGCAAGTGGTGCCATCGCAACGCATGTCCATCGACTTCAAGGCGGCGCCGATTGACCTGTACCGCGCACTGCGTTGCTTCAACCCGACGCCGTATATGTACTTCTTCAATTTTGGCGATTTCCACGTCGTCGGCAGTTCGCCGGAAGTGCTGGTGCGGGTTGAAGACAACCTGATCACCGTGCGCCCGATTGCCGGCACGCGCCCCCGTGGCGCGACCGAAGAAGCCGACGTGGCGCTGGAAGAAGACCTGCTCAGCGACGACAAGGAAATCGCCGAACACCTGATGCTGATCGACCTGGGGCGCAACGACACCGGGCGTGTCTCGGAAATCGGCTCGGTGAAACTGACCGAGAAGATGGTCATTGAGCGGTATTCCAATGTGATGCATATCGTGTCCAACGTCACCGGCGAGCTGAAGGCCGGGCTGACGGCGATGGACGCACTGCGGGCGATTTTGCCGGCGGGCACATTGTCGGGGGCGCCGAAGATCCGTGCGATGGAAATCATCGACGAACTGGAGCCGGTCAAGCGTGGTGTCTACGGCGGCGCCGTCGGGTATTTTGCCTGGAACGGCAATATGGACACCGCCATTGCGATCCGCACGGCCGTGATCAAGGATGGCGAACTGCATGTGCAGGCTGGTGGTGGGATTGTGGCGGACTCGGTGCCGGCCCTTGAGTGGGAAGAAACCCTGAACAAGCGCCGAGCGATGTTCCGTGCCGTGGCATTGGCAGAGCAAACGCCACAAGACTGAAGCTGGAATAAAAAATGTGGGAGCGGGCTTGCCCGCGATGGCGGTGTGTCACTTGAGATATTCAGTGACTGATCCACCGCCATCGCAGGCAAGCCAGCTCCCACATTTGTTTTGCGCAGTATTTAGAAATCCAGACTGACCCCGACATTGATGCTTTGCTGGGTCAAATTGTCATCCTTCCTCAGGTTATACGCCGCGCGCAGTGCCAGGTCCTGAGTCAGCTTGTGGCTGACACCCAGGCTCAAGCGGTCAGAGTTACTGCGAGGCGTATAGCCGTCCAGCTTGAAGTCGATTCCCTGGACGCTGTTGAGCGAAATGTTCACCTTCTGGGTGTCATTTTCAAACTCATGCTCGTGTGCAACTTCGCCAAAAACCTGGGTTTGCGGCGCGATGCGGTAGCTGCCTTGCAGGCCGACGCCCAGGCGCTTGGAGTCGCGTTGTTGATCATCAAAGGTCAGGGCGGTGGAGCGGCTGTTTTTCTCCGAGTAACCATTGACTTCAACCCGCGCGTAATCGGCGCTGATGAACGGCGACAGGTGCCAGTCGCCGCCCGGTGTGGCGATGTCATACCCCACGCGGCCGCTCAGTGCCCAGAGCCAGCCATCGGTATCACCTTTCTCCGAGCCTTCACTGACACCCAGGGCGAACTTGCGCTTGAGGCTGTCGAAGTCCAGCTTGCCGCCGGTCAATGCGGCATCGGCCCACCAGTGATTTTGCTGATACTGAGCGAAAGCCGTGCCCATATAGCTGTTGAGCTTGTAGTCCGAATCATTGGCACCGGCTTCGAGGGTCTGCCGATACAGGCCAGCGGCAACGCCCACGCGCCAGTTTTCATCGAGCCGGTAGCTGCCACCGATATTCAGGTTGTAGCCGCTGCCGTCGCCACTGGCCGAGCTGCTCTGATCATCGAAATCCAGGCGTTGGCCGTCGCCGGCCACTATGGCGCGCCATTGGCCGACGGCTTGCCAACTGCCGTTGTCTGCTTGCCATTGGTTACGCAACTCGTCCTGGTGGGCGCGCAATGTGCCTTGGGCCATTTCCGGCAGCAAGGTCAGTTCCCACGGCGCGGCGAGTAGCGAATAGGCGTAGTCGGCAATCAAGCGTTGCCCGGCCACAGTAGGGTGGACCGAGTCGTTGTAGATCAGCTTGGTCGGGTCCGGATTGGTACCGCCGATGCCGTAGGTTGGGTTGGCGGTGCAACTGTTGCCGCTGAAGCAGGTGCCGGTCAGGTTCTGGCCGGTGGCGAGGCCGAAGCGGGCCGGATCGGCGAAAGCCTCGTTCAACAACAGCGGGATGTTCAGCGGGATAACCTGCGCATCCACTTGTGACAGGCGCTGTACCAGGGACTGGTTGAAAATATTGCTCAGGGCCGAGGTCGCTGCTTGCTGTGGGGTGCCGTTGATGGCCGGCGTCAGCCCCAGGTCGGGTAGCATCCAGACCATGATGTAGCGTGCGCCGGCCTGTTGCAGAGCCTGGGCGCTGTCCGCCAGACGCCCACCTGCGGCGACCGCTTGAGCGGGGCTGAGTACCCGGCCTTGGAGGAAGTCGTTGCCCCCACCGGAAAGGAAGTAGAGCGCGTTCGGGTCAGCTCTCCCACCATTGGCCGGCAAATAGCCCTGCCGGCTGCGCAACACGGTGCCACCACCGGCATTGCCGGGGGGAATCGCAGCATCGGAGACTGAGGTAATAGAGTCGAGGATATTGTCGGTACGGTAACCACCCACTGCCCAGTTGTTCCCGTCTGGCAAACCTTGGGCTGCGCGAACGGGTGAGGTGGAGGCATTCAGGTCATTGGGGGCTACCCCCAATTTGGCACCCAATAGGGTTGAGGAGACCGGGCCGTACTCACCCTGGAAGTTCGCCCCGGTTCGATTGGTAAAGCGCAACGTGGCACCGGCCGAACCGTCGGGAAACTGGCCTGCATCAGCCAGGCTGTCGCCGAAAACCACCATAGTTGAATAAGGTGACGGGGCTGCGAACGCCTGGGCGCAGGCCAATGACAGGAGGCAGCCGGCAAGGGGCGTGAAAAACGCTGGTCTGAGCATGCAAGATTCCATTCGGTTGTTTTTATGTTGGAAGTGAAACACTAGCAAAATTTCTAGCATTTTCTGTAGGGATATGTGGAATCTGCCTACGTTGGCCCCCGTATTTGCGGCTCCATATTGCACCGCTGGCGAGCCTACGTTACTGTGCCTGAACGTATGAATGAGACCCTCCCCGTGTTGATCATCAGCAAACTCTTGATGCGAGTAGTCAAGGCACACGCCCGTTGGCGTTGGCGCGCCTGACATTTTTCTCTGCCGGCCTGGCCGGACCTGTACCGATTTGCCTTCTTCACCCGTTGCCTGACGCCCCTTGCCAACTCACCCTGGCAACCGGAACGTGCGTCTGGCAGCGGGTCACACTCTTGGAAGGCGGTCATTTGAAATCAGTGAATTCAAGAGGTTTGAACCCACATGTTGCTGATGATTGATAACTACGACTCCTTTACCTACAACGTTGTGCAGTACCTGGGCGAGCTGGGTGCCGAGGTCAAGGTGGTGCGCAACGATGAACTCACTGTTGCCGAAATCGCCGCGTTGAACCCCGAGCGCATCGTCGTCTCACCTGGCCCGTGCACGCCGACCGAAGCGGGCATCTCTCTGGAAGCTATCCAGTATTTCGCCGGCAAGCTGCCGATCCTGGGCGTCTGCCTGGGCCACCAGTCCATCGGCCAGGCGTTTGGCGGTGATGTGGTGCGCGCGCGGGAGGTCATGCACGGCAAGACCAGCCCGGTGTTCCATCGTGACCTGGGTGTGTTCCACGGCCTGAACCTGCCGGTGACCGTGACCCGTTACCACTCACTGGTGGTCAAGCGTGAAACCTTGCCCGAATGCCTGGAATTGACCGCCTGGACCCAATTGGAAGACGGCTCGGTCGACGAGATCATGGGCTTGCGTCACAAGACGCTGAACATCGAAGGGGTGCAATTTCACCCTGAATCAATCCTGACCGAGCAGGGCTACGAGCTGTTCGCCAACTTTCTCAAGCAGAGCGGCGGCACGCGCTAAGGACTTTTCATGGATATCAAGACTGCCCTGAGCCGTATCGTCGGCCATCTGGACCTTAGCACCGCGGAAATGAGCGATGTGATGCGCGAGATCATGACCGGCCAATGCACCGATGCCCAGATCGGCGCCTTTATGATGGCGATGCGCATGAAGAGCGAAAGCATCGACGAAATAGTCGGTGCGGTGTCGGTGATGCGTGAGCTGGCGGACAAGGTCGAGCTCAAGACTCTCGACGGCGTCGTCGATGTGGTGGGCACCGGCGGTGACGGTGCGAATATTTTCAACGTGTCGACCGCCTCATCTTTTGTGGTGGCCGCCGCTGGTTGCACCGTCGCCAAGCACGGTAACCGTGCAGTGTCTGGCAAGAGCGGCAGTGCCGACTTGCTGGAAGCGGCCGGTATTTACCTGAACCTCACGCCGGTGCAAGTAGCGCGCTGCATTGACAGCGTTGGTATCGGCTTCATGTTTGCCCAGTCCCATCATGGCGCAATGAAACACGCTGCCGGCCCGCGTAAGGACCTTGGCTTGCGTACCCTGTTCAACATGCTCGGCCCGCTTACGAATCCGGCCGGTGTGAAGCACCAGGTGGTAGGCGTGTTCAGCCAGGCGCTGTGCCGGCCGCTGGCCGAAGTCTTGCAACGCCTGGGCAGCAAGCATGTGCTGGTGGTGCATTCCAAGGATGGCCTCGACGAGTTCAGCCTGGCGGCGCCGACCTTCGTGGCGGAGCTGAAGAACGACGAGGTCACCGAATATTGGGTCGAGCCCGAAGACCTTGGTATGAAAAGCCAGAGCTTGCACGGCCTGGCGGTGGAAAGCCCGGCAGCTTCGTTGGAATTGATTCGTGATGCCCTGGGGCGTCGCAAGACCGAAAACGGTCAGAAAGCTGCGGAAATGATTGTGCTCAACGCTGGCGCAGCCCTTTACGCCGCCGACCATGCCTATAGTCTCAAGGAAGGTGTCGCCTTGGCCCACGATGCGCTGCACACCGGCCTGGCTCGTGAGAAGCTCGAAGAGCTGGGAGCATTCACCGCCGTATTCAAGATGGAGAATGAAGGATGAGTGTGCCAACCGTTCTGGAAAAGATCCTGGCCCGCAAGGCTGAAGAAGTGGCTGAGCGCCGCGCCCGTGTGAGCCTGGCCGAGTTGGAAGCGCGGGCGAAAACCGCCGATGCGCCACGCGGCTTTGCCAATGCCTTGATCGCCCAGGCCAAGCTCAAGCAGCCGGCCGTGATCGCCGAGGTCAAGAAAGCCTCGCCGAGCAAAGGCGTGATTCGCGAACACTTCGTACCCGCTGAGATCGCCGTCAGTTACGAGAAGGGTGGGGCAACCTGCTTGTCTGTGCTGACGGATATTGACTACTTCCAGGGTTCCGACCCGTTCCTGCAACAGGCGCGCGCTGCGTGCAAGCTGCCGGTGATCCGCAAGGACTTCATGGTCGACCCGTACCAAATCGTCGAAGCTCGTGCCTTGGGTGCCGACTGCGTTTTGCTGATTGTCTCGGCATTGGATGACGTGAAGATGGCGGAGCTGGCGGCCGTGGCCAAAAGCGTCGGCCTGGACGTGCTGGTCGAAGTGCATGACGGTGACGAGCTGGAGCGCGCATTGAAGACCCTCGATACTCCGCTGGTGGGCGTCAACAACCGTAACCTGCATACCTTCGACGTCAGCCTGGAAACTACCCTCGACCTGCTGCCGCGTATTCCGCGCGATCGCTTGGTGATTACCGAGAGTGGCATCGTCAATCGCGCCGATGTGGAATTGATGGAAATCAGTGGTGTGTACTCGTTCCTGGTGGGCGAGACCTTTATGCGCGCCGAGAACCCGGGGGCGGAATTGCAGCGTTTGTTCTTCCCGGAGCGCGGTACGACGATCAGCGGTTCGACACTAGACTGATTTGAAATACGTTCGGAACTGTAGGCGCTGGCTTGCCTGCGATAGCAGCGAGTCAGCCAACCTCTGTGTAGCTGACACACCGCTATCGCAGGCAAGCCAGCGCCCACATTGGTTTTGTGTTTATTCAGGTAGGTAGGTGTTCGATGCTCCAGCCCGTGATCATGACTGTCGAAGCAGGCCTTGCCGCCGAGCAAGACCTATTGGCAGCGGTTTGCGCGGGTGAGCAGGTATTCGGATTGCTGTTCTGGCAGCCCAGTGACCAAGCGCTGGTCATGCCGCGCCGTTTGAGCCGGCTGCCGGCATTCGCGGCGGCGAGCCAGGTCTCGGCCGATGCGGGTTGGCCGGTATTGCTGCGTGAAACCGGCGGTGAGCCGGTGCCGCAGTCCGGTGCCACGGTCAACATCGCCCTGGTCTATGCCCCGCCCCGTAGCGAAGGCGACCAGGGGCGCATCGAAACCGGCTATCAGCGCTTGTGCCAACCGATCTGTGATCTGTTGATCGAGTTGGGTGGCGATGCGTCCGTCGGCGAAATTGACGGTGCGTTTTGCGACGGTCGTTACAACGTCAACCTCAATGGCCGCAAAATGGTGGGCACTGCCCAGCGTTGGCGGCAAAGCGGTGGCCGCCCGGTCGGGTTGGTGCACGGGGCGATGTTGCTGGAGAATGATCGTGAGGAATTGATTGCGGCGGTCAACCGCTTCAATCAAGCCTGCGGCTTGGAGCAGCGGGTTCGCGCCGATAGCCATATCGCACTGCACGAAGCGTTTCCCGCGCCGGACGCGATCCGTCGGCTCGACACGTTGTATCGGCAGATGCTGGCTGGCTTCCTGCCGCTCTAGCGAGTACCGAACACCACCATCGTCTTGCCTTTGACGTGCACCAGGTTGCGTTCTTCCAAATCCTTGAGCACGCGGCCGACCATTTCCCGCGAACACCCGACAATACGTCCGATCTCCTGGCGCGTGACTTTGATCTGCATGCCGTCGGGATGGGTCATGGCATCGGGTTGCTTGCATAGCTCCAGCAGGCAGCGAGCGACGCGGCCGGTGACATCAAAGAACGCCAGGTCGCCGACTTTGCGGGTGGTGTCGCGCAGGCGCTGGGCGATCTGACCGCTCAGGGCGTACAAGATGTCCGGATCATGCTGGGCCAATTCGCGAAATTTCGCATAGCTGATTTCGGCCACTTCGCACTCAACTTTGGCCCGTACCCAAGCACTACGTTCCTGCTCTTTGCCTGCTTGTTCAAACAAACCCAACTCACCGAAGAAGTCTCCGGCGTTGAGGTAGGCAATGATCATCTCACGGCCATCCTCATCCTCGATCAGGATGGTGACCGAGCCTTTGATGATGAAGAACAGTGTTTCCGAACGCTCGCCGGCGCAGATGATGTTGTGCTTGGCCGGATGACGCCGGCGCTGGCAGTGCAGCAGCAGCTTGTCGAGGTTCTTGATCTTGGATGTGGGAGTAAGAGCAACCATGGTTGTATCCCGAAAAAGACTGCGCGGTGTCGTTGGCGTTGTTTTTATCCAGCGGCATCTCATTGATACACGCCGTACAAGACATGGCAATGCGCCATTCATTTGGCGCCAGCTTACCAGACACCTTCTGTCGCGATTAGCCAATTTAGCGGGCAAACGCTGTCATTTATCGATTTTATGCAGGGCGCTGCTGTTTCAAGGCCCTGTGCTAAGCTGGCGACCCTTTTTTAGCAGTGGAGTCTGGGCGATGAAGGCACGCATCCAATGGGCGGGCGAAGCCATGTTCCTCGGTGAGTCGGGCAGCGGCCACGTGGTGGTTATGGATGGCCCGCCGGAAGCCGGCGGTCGGAACCTGGGTGTACGCCCCATGGAAATGTTGCTGCTGGGTGTGGGCGGTTGCAGCAATTTCGACGTGGTCAGCATCTTGAAGAAGTCCCGGCAAGCCGTGGAAAGCTGCGAAGCCTTCCTGGAAGCCGAGCGCGCCACTGAAGACCCCAAGGTTTTTACCAAGATCCATATGCATTTCGTGGTCAAGGGCCGGGCGCTGAAAGAAGCCCAGGTCAAGCGGGCCATCGAGCTGTCGGCCGAGAAGTACTGCTCAGCATCGATCATGCTGGGGGCCGCGGGCGTGGTCATTACCCACGACTACGAAATCATCGAGTTGGGTTGATTGCAGCAGGCAAAAGAAAGGGCGCTTCGGGCGCCCTTTTTTTCGGTTCAGATTCGATAGGTGCTTTTGGTCATGACCTTGGCCAGCAGGCTCATGCCGAACCGTACCGGGGCTGGAAAGCGGAAGCCGCCCGCGTCCAGCGCGCTCTCTGCGTGGTGTTCTTCATCGATGCGCATCTGCTCAAGAATGGCCCGTGACTTTTCGTCTTCGGCCGGCAGTTGCTCCAGGTGTTCGTCCAGGTGCTTGCACACCTGATGTTCTGTCGCGGCCACAAACCCCAGGCTGACTTTGTCGCTGATCAGCCCGGCAGCCGCGCCGATACCAAACGACAAGCCATAAAAAAGTGGGTTGAGCACGCTGGGATGGCTGCCCAACTGGCGGATGCGTTGTTCGCACCAGGCCAGATGGTCGATCTCTTCCTCGGCCGCATGCTCCATCGCCGTGCGTACCTGTGGCAACTTGGCGGTCAGCGCCTGGCCCTGGTACAACGCCTGGGCACAGACTTCACCGGTATGGTTAATGCGCATCAGGCCAGCGACGTGACGGGTATCGGTGTCGCTCAGCTGTACATCCGGCTGCACGATGGCGGGCGAGGGACGGTAGGGCTGGCCGCTGAACGGCAGCAGGGTGCGCATGGCCGTGTCGGCTTGCAGCAACAGACGGTCAATCGGCGAGTAGTGACGTTGGGTAGTCATGCTGACCTCCGGGAAGAATCTCGGCGGCCAGTTTACCGCAAGAGAGCGTCCAGCGTTTGTGCTGAGTCAATTTGCCCTTGTGCACTCAGCCCGGTGGCCAGTTCATCTGGCGCTGACCCAGCACGTGCATATGGATGTGGTAAACGGTTTGCCCGCCGTCTTCATTGCAATTCATCACCACACGAAAGCCTTTTTCGCAGCCTTGTTCCACGGCCAGGCGTTGGGCGGTGAACAGGATATGGCCGGCCAGCGCCTTGTCGTCCTCGGTCAGGTCGTTGAGGGTACGAATGGGCTTTTTCGGGATAACCAGGAAATGCACTGGCGCCTGCGGGGCGATATCGTGAAAAGCCAGGACTTGGTCATCTTCATAGATGATCTTCGCCGGTATTTCCCTGTTGATGATCTTGGTGAACAGAGTATCCACAGCTGTATCTCCATCGTGAAAGGTGAGGTGAGTGTACGTAGGCCATCAGCGTGGGCAATAGGCCTTGTTGATGGCGCCGGCAATTTTGCGGGTGAGCCAGCGGGGGCTCAGGCGTGGGCTGAACGTCAGCCAACGATTGCGGCGCCCGGGAATGATGATGGCCTTGTTCTTTTCCAGCGCCCGCACGGTGTACAGCGCGACTTCTTCCGGGCTCATCAGTTGCTGGCTGCGGTCGAGTTTCGCCGTATCCATCTGCGCGGTGCCGAAGAATGCGGTGCGCGTGGGGCCGGGGCACAGCACTGAAACCTTGATGCCGCAGGTCTTCAATTCTTCACGCAGCCCTTCGGAGAAGTGCAATACGTAGGCTTTGCTGGCGTAGTAGCTACTCATCCACGGCCCAGGCTGGAAGGCGGCGACCGAAGCCACATTGAGGATTTGCCCGCCGCCATGCAGGGCCATCGCATTGCCCAGTGCGTGGCACATGCGGGTCAAGGCCAGGATGTTGACCTCGATGAGGTCCTGCTCGGTCATCCAGTCCTGGGCCAGGAACGGCCCGCTGGTGCCGATGCCGGCGCAGTTGACCAGCAGGTCGATCTGTCGCTCACCCTCTTCGAGCTCCAGCAAAAAGCCGGACAAACGCAGCGGCTCGCCCAAATCACAGGCACGAAACAGCACCTCGACGCCGAAGCGTTGGGTCAACTCCAATGCAATGCTTTCCAACTGATCACGCTGGCGGGCCACCAGAATCAAGCTACGGCCGCGCCGTGCCAAGGCCTCGGCCAATGCCAGGCCGATGCCACTGGAGGCGCCGGTGATCAGAGCGTAACGGGTCATGCCTTTCTCCATCGCAACGCCACCGGCCTATGACAGTGCGTCACAGGCGGCGGGCGTTTCTTCACTGTTCTGGAGAGTCTACAGGTTCGGCTGCATCGTCAGCACTTTGCGCTTCGGCTTCGTCAACGATAGCGCTTTGATCGGCGTCTGCGTCGGAGGTAATGGAGCTGCTTTCGTAGCTGCTGTCCATGTTGGCTTCAAGCTGGTCCAGGTAGCCATTCATGCCCAGGGTGACGACGATGATGAGCATCAAGGGAATGAACGCCAGCCACAGCGAGGCCAGGATTTTCACCGCAGTGGAGTTGCGTGGTGGTGGCGCGCCGTACTGGTTGGCGCCCGTATTGCCTGGCAATACCAGCAACAACAGTGGGAATACGCTGTTTACCAGCGGAACCAGGTTGAGCAGGTACAGCCAGCCAGACCAGCCCAGGTCATGCAGGCGCTGCACGCCGATTTGCACGCTCACCACTACCAATGCCACAAACAGCGCGAAACCCAGCAGCGAGCCAATAATGATGGCGATGGTTGGCGAGGCTGTCGCCACCGCGAAGCCCACCGTACTGATGATGCCCGCTGCCACCAGCATCGCGACGGTCAGTGCCAGCGTCCAAGCCAGGTAGCGCAGGCGCCCGATGCGCCCGTGGATGGTGAACACCTTTAGGGTGGCGAACTCCGGCAGGTCGTCGCCAACTGCGGCGCGTGGCGGTGCATAAGGTGACGCAGCGGCGCGGTCAGAGGTTGACGAGTCCGTCTCGTGGGTTTCTGCAAGGTTGAACGCCACGGGTTGTTCGGCCTCGATGCGAGCGTCGATCCCGGCATTGTGCAGTGCCGTCAGGTAAGTTTGCGCGTCGGGCTGGGACAGGTCGCGCTTGAGCGCGACGGGGCGGCCGGTGAAGAGTTTTTCGATTGCTTCGACATCGCTTTTGAATAACTCGGCGAGGTTCAGCTTGGCGGTGGTGCTTTCGACACCTGGGCGCAAGGCTCCGTCAAACACAATCTTGAAACGGCTGTCGCTCATGCGGGCATCCTTGTCACTTAATCAGGGAGAGTATGCAGGCCTGTCCAGTTGGCAGGCCCTGCAGTGGGTCAGCGTGGCCAGCGCAGTTGCGCGGCGTGCTCGCGTGCTTTGCGGTATTCGGCATCCAGGCGCGCTATGAGCTCATCCACAGTGGGTACATCATTGATCTCACCGACGCCTTGGCCAGCAGACCATACAGTTTTCCACGCTTTGGCCTCATCGCTCAATGGCTTGAGCTTGGAACCGAAATTGACTTCACCCTTGCCTTGAAGCGCAGCAAGGTCAAAACCGGCATTTTCCAGGCTCTGGCGCATAAAGCTTGCAGGTACGCCGGAGACTGCAGGAGTGTGCACGATGTCGGCAGCGCGGGATGTGAGCAGCATCTCCTTATAGGCATCCGGTGCCTGACTTTCGGTGGTGCCGATAAAGCGCGTACCGAAATATGCCAGGTCTGCCCCCAGCATCTGGGCGGCAAGAATTTCGTGCCCATGGTTAAGGCAGCCCGCCAGCAGCAGGGTTTTGTCGAAGAACTGGCGAATTTCGGCAATCAGCGAAAAGGGGCTCCAGGTGCCTGCGTGGCCACCCGCGCCAGCGGCTACGGCAATCAGGCCGTCTACGCCGGCTTCAGCGGCTTTTTCCGCATGGCGTCGGGTAGTAACGTCATGAAATACCAGGCCGCCGTAGCTGTGAACCGCGTCCACCAGTTCCTTTACCGCACCGAGGCTGGTGATGACGATGGGCACCTTGTGCTCGACGCAGATCGCCAGGTCAGCCTCCAGCCGCGGGTTGCTGTTGTGCACGATCAGGTTCACGGCATAGGGCGCAGGATTGTCCAGCAGCGCCAAGCCCGCTTCGATTTCTTCCAGCCAGGCCTTGAAGCCGCTGCTTTCGCGTTGGTTGAGCGCCGGGAAACTCCCCACTACCCCGTTGCGACAGCAGGCCAGGACCAGTTGCGGATTGGAGATCAGAAACATCGGCGCGGCCACCACGGGCAGGCGCAGACGTTGTTCCAGCAGAGCGGGCAGCGACATTGGAGGTTCCCCGAGTAATTGACGTTAGAACGGTTTGACCACGACCAAAATTACGATAGCCAGCAATATCAGAACCGGGACCTCATTGAACCAGCGATAAAAGACATGGCTGCGGGTGTTTTCGCCACGGGCGAAGCGTTTTACCTGTGCGCCGCACATGTGGTGATAGCCGATCAGCAGGACGACCAGGGTCAGCTTGGCGTGGATCCAGGCCCCCGACTGGAAAATGCCTGGGTTGAGGGCCAGCATCCAGATGCCGAAGACCAGTGTGGCAACCATCGCCGGGCCCATGATGCCACGGTACAACTTGCGCTCCATGATGCTGAAGCGCTCCTTGCTGACGGTGTCTTCGCTTTGGGCGTGGTAGACGAACAGGCGCGGCAGGTAGAACAGCCCGGCAAACCAGCAAACGATGCTGACGATATGGAAGGCTTTGACCCATAGATAGAGCATTTTAGTTATTCCCAGGTTCACGGTAGCGAAGATAGTAGTGGCTCATGCGCCCGTACGTCACGTTGACGGTTGTCGCAGGACGATACGGCCCCTATTATCGACGGCTTTCCAGTGGGTTCGTTGAGGGCAGGTTTATGGTCAAGGTCGGTATCGTCGGCGGCACGGGTTACACCGGTGTCGAATTGCTGCGTCTGTTGGCTCAGCATCCGCAGGCTGAGGTGGTGGTCATCACTTCCCGATCCGAAGCCGGGCTGGCCGTGGCCGATATGTACCCGAACCTGCGAGGCCACTATGACGGCCTGGCGTTCAGTGTGCCGGACACCAAGACCCTGGCTGCCTGCGACGTGGTGTTCTTCGCCACGCCTCACGGTGTGGCTCATGCGTTGGCCGGCGAGCTGCTGGCGGCCGGCACCAAGGTTATCGACTTGTCGGCAGACTTCCGTCTGCAAGACGCCGATGAGTGGGCCAAATGGTACGGTCAGCCCCATGGTGCGCCGCAGCTGTTGGAAGAGGCGGTTTACGGCCTGCCGGAAGTCAATCGTGAGCAGATCAAGCAAGCGCGCCTGATTGCCGTGCCGGGTTGCTATCCGACGGCGACGCAATTGGGCTTTCTGCCATTGCTGGAGGCTGGCTTGGCGGATGCGTCGCGCCTGATCGCGGACTGCAAGTCGGGCGTCAGTGGTGCGGGCCGTGGTGCGGCGGTAGGTTCGCTTTACTCCGAAACGTCGGAAAGCATGAAAGCCTATGCGGTAAAAGGTCATAGGCACTTGCCGGAAATCCGCCAGGGTTTGCGTCGCGCTGCCGGCCAGGATGTGGGACTGACCTTCGTGCCGCACCTGACACCGATGATCCGCGGGATTCACTCCACGCTGTATGCGACCGTCACCGATCGCTCGGTAGACCTGCAGTCGCTGTTTGAAAAGCGTTATGCCAATGAGCCGTTCGTCGATGTGATGCCGGCCGGTAGCCATCCGGAAACGCGTAGCGTGCGTGGTGCCAATGTGTGCCGTATTGCGGTGCATCGTCCGCAGGATGGCGACCTGGTGGTGGTGTTGTCGGTGATCGATAACCTGGTCAAGGGCGCTTCGGGCCAGGCGGTGCAGAACATGAACATCCTGTTCGGCCTGGACGAGAAGTTGGGCCTGTCCCACGCGGGGATGTTGCCTTAGCGCGGGCTTACCGTTGCGCAAAAGGCCCGTTGATCGGGCCTTTTGCATTTTTAATGGTCGCTGGGCGGATTGATATACCGTAACAATAGTTGACCGCTTTTCTAGGAGAAGCGGATAATACCGGCCATTACGCATATGGCGGCGCTACGCCGGGAGATTATCAGCATGAGCGTTGAATCCTTCACCCCCACGGCTTTGCAATTCACCCACGGTGCTGCGCACAAGGTGAAGAGCCTGGTCGATGAAGAGGGTAATGATCGCTTGAAGCTGCGCGTATTCGTTACGGGCGGCGGTTGTTCAGGGTTTCAGTACGGTTTTACCTTCGATGAAGATGTGGCCGATGACGACACTATCGTTGAGCGCGAGGGTGTGAGCCTGGTCGTGGATCCGATGAGCTTCCAATACCTGGCAGGTGCCGAGGTGGATTATCAGGAAGGTCTGGAAGGCTCGCGTTTCGTGATCAAGAACCCTAATGCCACCACGACATGTGGTTGCGGGTCTTCGTTCTCGATCTGATCGGTAGCAGGTACAAAAACGCCGCTTGGCTTTTACGGGCCAAGCGGCGTTTTGCTGTCTGGGGTCAGGCGGGGTAGATCGCGCCAAGCACTCGAAGCCCACGTGCGCCAGTGACGCTGGGGCGATTGGCGGCGATGCCTTCCAGGCAGCAATGTGCCAGCCAGGCGAAGGCCATTGCTTCTACCCAGTCAGGATCTACGCCGTAGGCCGCTGTAGTGCTGACATGAGTGGAAGGCAGCAACGTTGTCAGCCGGCTCATCAGTGCCCCGTTATGGGCGCCGCCCCCGCAGATCAGCAAGGTTGTTGTGTCAGTCTGGGCGCTTTGCAGGGACTCGACGATGGTCAGGGCGGTCAGCTCCAGCAGGGTGGCCTGTACGTCTTGGGGTTCAAAGGCGGGCAAACGGCCAAGGTGCTGCTGCAGCCAGGCCAGGTTGAACACTTCGCGGCCCGTACTTTTTGGGCCTTTGGTCATGAAGAACGGATCGCTGAGCAACGTATTGAGCAGTTGGGGTTGGACCTTGCCGCTGGCCGCCCATTGCCCGTTCCGATCAAAGTGTTCGCCGCGCTGCAGGTTAATCCAGGCATCGAGGAGGACGTTCCCCGGGCCGCAGTCGAAACCGGCGACAGGCTCGCCCGTCTCGATCAGGCTGAGGTTGCTGAACCCGCCGACATTCAATACCGCGCGTTTGCCCGTCTGCTCGCCGAACAAGGCTTCATGAAAGGCTGGAACCAATGGAGCGCCTTGGCCGCCGGCAGCGACATCGCGGCTGCGGAAGTCGCTGACGACGGTGATGTCTGTCAGCTCGGTGAGAAGGGCAGGGTTGCCGATCTGAACGGTAAAGCCTCGGGCGGGTTCATGGCGAATCGTCTGACCATGGCTACCAATCGCCCGAATGTCCTGAGGCTTGAGGTTCTGTTGATCCAGCAAGGCGTGGATGCCTTGCACAGCGAGCGTTACCCATTGTTGCTGTGCAATTGCCGAGCGGGCGATTTCATCCGGGCCACTGGCGCATAGGCTCAGCAGTTCTGTGCGCAAGGCGTCAGGCATCGGGATGTAATGGGTGGCGATCAGATTGACCGCCGCGCCTTGTTCGATAAGGGCGATATCCAGGCCGTCGAGGCTGGTCCCGGACATCACACCGATATAGAGCGGCATACCTTAACGCTTCGCCGAAGCCAGCATGGTGGAGCGCTCTTGATCCATGCGTGCCATCAGCGGCTGGCTCTGCTGCATGAAGCGCGCGCGTTCGGCCTTGGCAATCGGGTCAGCCATCGGCAGCTTCTGGCCCAATGGGTCGACGTGTACGCCGTTGACCTGGAACTCGTAGTGCAAGTGCGGGCCGGTGGAGAGGCCGGTAGTGCCGATGTAGCCGATCACTTGCCCCTGTTTCACGTTGCCGCCAGTCTTGACGCCCTTGGCAAAGCCTTGCATGTGGCCGTACAGCGTGCGGTAAGTGTTGCCGTGCTGGATGATCACCGTATTGCCGTAGCCACCCCGGCGCCCTGCCAACAAGACCTTGCCGTCGCCCGCCGCTTTGATTGGCGTGCCACGCGGCGCGGCATAGTCGACGCCCTTGTGTGCGCGAATTTTGTTCAGAATTGGATGCTTGCGGCCCATGGAGAAACGCGAGCTAATACGAGCAAAGTCAACGGGGGTACGGATGAAAGCCTTGCGCATGCTGTTGCCATCAGCTGTGTAGTAGCTGCTGTTGCCTTGTTTGTTGGTGTAGCGCACGGCGGTGTAGGTTTTGCCACGGTTGGTGAAGCGTGCAGACAGGATGTTACCAGTGCCCACGACTTTTCCGTTGGCTACTTTCTGCTCGTAGATCACGTCGAACTCATCGCCTTGACGGATGTCCTGGGCGAAGTCGATGTCGTAGCCAAAAACGCTGGCCATGTCCATGGTCATGCTGTGCGACAGGCCCGCACGCGCGGCCGATTGCGACAGGGAGCTGTTGATCACGCCATGTACGTAGGCGGAACGCATGACGGGTTTGGTAGTGATTCGGTTGAATGCGAAGCCTTTGGCGCCTTTGCTCAGGCTGATGCTTTCCAAGTCGCTGATACTGGTGTGCAGGTTGTTCAGCTGGCCGTCTGGCGTCAGCTCAAACTCGAGCTTTTGGCCACGTTTGAGCTGAGTGAATTGCCTGGCTTGCTTATCGCTGGCGAGCACTTCATTTACAGCGGCGGCAGGCAATCCAACCTTTTCGAACAGGGTAGATAGTGTGTCGCCTTTGCCCACGATGACTTCGCGGTGCTGGGGATTCTTGGCTGCGGCTGCCGCAGGTGCTTCCTGGGTGGCTTGTTGAGTGTCTTCTGGAGCGCTTTCGATCTGTGCGAAAGGTGATTCGGCCGGAGCATTTGTGGCTTGTTGAGCGTCGGAAGCGTCTTGATCTTGTGTCAGTTGTTCAACTGGGCTTTCCAGATCGAGGCTCAGGGATGTTCGTTTGGCTTCAACGTCACTGGAAGGGAATACCAGCAGTGCCAGGCTGAGAAGGGCGGCGATACCACTTGCGGCGAGCAGGTGGGTCTTCGGGTAAAGCGGCGGCGCTTTAGACGGTTCAGTGGTCATAAGTAATTTTGACTTTGAAGATGAAATGGAAAAGATGAATGACATGATGAAGATGAAATAACTGTATAAAATATAACCAAATCATCTGTGGCGCAAGCTCGCGAACGCTGGGCTTGCTGAACGGTGTCCGTGCGCAGGGCAAAACTTGTAATTAGTCCCTGATCTTGTATGGTTGGTTCCCTTTTGAATCTGAGCCTTGCGGGTCTGTTATGAAGTCGGTTGAAGAGCAGCTAGCGCTGATAAAACGTGGTGCGGAAGAACTGTTGGTCGAGGCCGAGCTGATCGAAAAGCTCAAGCGTGGCCAACCCCTGCGTATCAAGGCTGGCTTTGATCCGACTGCGCCGGATCTGCACCTGGGTCATACCGTGCTTATTAATAAGCTGCGTCAGTTTCAGGAGTTGGGCCATCAGGTCATCTTCCTTATAGGTGACTTCACTGGGATGATCGGTGATCCAAGCGGCAAGAGCGCTACGCGCCCGCCGCTGACTCGTGAGCAGGTGCTCGATAATGCCGAGACCTACAAGACCCAGGTATTCAAGATCCTTGATCCAGCCAAGACTGAGGTGGCGTTCAACTCCACTTGGATGGACAAAATGGGGCCGGCAGATTTCATTCGTCTGACGTCCCAGTACACCGTGGCACGCATGCTCGAGCGCGATGACTTCGACAAGCGCTACTCGACCAATCAGCCAATCGCCATCCATGAGTTCCTTTACCCGCTGGTTCAAGGGTACGACTCGGTGGCGCTGCGCGCGGACGTTGAGTTGGGTGGCACCGATCAGAAGTTCAACCTGCTGATGGGGCGTGAATTGCAACGCGCCTATGGTCAGGAGGCTCAGTGCATTCTGACCATGCCGCTGTTGGAAGGCTTGGATGGCGTCAAGAAGATGTCCAAGTCTCTGGGGAACTATGTCGGTATCCAGGAAGCACCAGGTGTGATGTACGGCAAGTTGGTGTCTATTCCGGATGCGCTGATGTGGCGCTACTTCGAGCTGTTGAGCTTCCGCTCGATGGACGAGATCAATGCGCTGCGTGCGGATGTCGAGGCGGGCGCTAATCCTCGCGATGTGAAGATTAAGCTGGCTGAAGAAATCGTTGCGCGTTTCCATGGTGAGGAGGCTGCGGCCAGCGCTCACCGCGCGGCAGGTAATCGCATGAAAGACGGCGAGCTGCCTGACGATCTGCCGGAGATTGAATTGACTGCTGCCGAGGCGATGCCGATTGCGGCTGTGCTTAATAAGGCTGGCCTGGTGAAGAATTCGGCGGTCGCGCGTGATCTCTTGGGTTCGGGCGGTGTACGTATAGATGGTGAGGTGGTTGATCGCACCTTTATATACGAGCTGGGCGCGACTCACGTTTGCCAGGCGGGGAAGAAGGCATTTGCGCGTATTACGCTGAAATCCGAACAAGTCTGAAAATAGGTGTTGACGGCGAATTATATCTGTCTATAATTCGCCCCACTTCCGGCGCAGTCTAAACGGAAAACTCCTTGGTAAACAATGAGTTATGCAGTTTTCGGCAGCAAGTTGCTTCAGTTCATCGAAGCCAAAAGGAAGTTGAAAAAGAGGTGTTGACAGCAGCGTGTAACGCTGTAGAATTCGCCTCCCGCTTACGAGAGATCGCAAGCGCAAGTGGTTGAAGTTGTTGAAGAAATCTTCGAAAACTTCTGAAAATAACCACTTGACAGCAAATGAGGCTGCTGTAGAATGCGCGCCTCGGTTGAGACGAAAGATCTTAACCAACCGCTCTTTAACAACTGAATCAAGCAATTCGTGT
>NZ_WKFA01000048.1:0-43570 GCF_021605325.1 Pseudomonas sp. PA-7-1E | reverse complement strand
GCTGGCATTGACCACCAGTAGATGGGGAACGCCAGCACCAGCGCGTCGGCGCGGTCTATGCGGGCCTGTTCGGCCTGCACGTCGGCTGGCGGCGTCGCCCGAGTACGGTGCACCCGATGGTCGGCGATGGTGTAGCGTGGATCGAACCCTTCAGCGGCAAGGTCGGCTATTTCAAAGGTGTGGCCAGAGGCGGTCAAGCCCGCGCCCACCTCGGCGGCCACACTGTGGGTGAGAGATTGCGGGTCGTGATGAGCAACTACGATCAGTGCGTGCATGACTTTGACTCCATTTGAGCTTAATCTACTTTTAGTAAGTTACGTCGAATAATACTTTGGGTATATAAGCATGTCAAGCAGTGAATCCCCTGCCCCACGTCGTCGTTTGTCCCGTGAAGATCGGGGTAACCGGAATATCTGGTTGATATCTCCTTTGCTGGCAGCCTGTAATTCCCACTTTCTCACCGGAGAATATGGTTGATCAGCCTCCCTTCGCGGGTTAGTATCAGTCCATCTATAGGAGGACGACCTCCCCCACCTTGGGAAGTAATGACCAGGACGACCTGGCCCCGTTATATTTCGGAGGGGTCAATGCCTTGGGTATATCTTCTCGTTGCCGGTGTCCTTGAGATTGTGTGGGCTTACACAATGAAGCAATCTCATGGCTTCAGTCGGCTCTTACCATCGATCATCACGATTTCTACAATGGTGGCCAGCTTCTGGCTGTTAGCAGTCGCCATGCGAACTATTCCACTCGGAACTGCCTACACAATCTGGACGGGAATAGGAGCTGTAGGCGCTTTTCTTGTCGGAATCGCATTTTTGGCTGAACCGGTTAATGCAGCGAGAATCATTGCTGCGATCCTCATTGTTTCAGGGTTGGTGTTAATGAAACTATCCAGCGCCTGACATCGAGGTTATTAATGATGGGTCTCGTTACTGGCCTTATTAACCTCTCAAATTATGAGGTCAGGGACTCCAAGTCGACAGACGACGAAATGCACTTCCAGGTGGACGCACCCGATCCCATCGCGTGCGAGAAATGTGGCGTGCAGGGTGAAATCGTGCGGTTCGGCAAGCGTGATGTTCCTTATCGTGATTTGCCCATCCACGGCAAGCGGGTCACCCTCTGGGTGGTTCGTCGCCGGTACACCTGCCGGGCCTGCAAGACCTCCTTCAGGCCCCAGCTACCGGAGATGGTGGACGGCTTCCGCATGACGCGGCGGCTGCATGAGTACGTGGAGAAAGAATCCTTCAACCACCCCTACACCTTCGTGGCGGCGCAGACTGGCCTGGACGAGAAGACGGTACGCGACATCTTCAGCGCTCGCGCCGAGTTCCTGGGGCGCTGGCACCGATTCGAGACGCCTCGCATTCTGGGTATAGACGAGCTGTACCTGAACAAGCGCTACCGCTGCATTCTGACCAACATCGAGGAGAGAACCCTGCTCGACCTGCTGACCACCCGCCGGCAGGACTTGGTGACCAACTACCTGATGAAGCTGAAAGACCGGCAGAAGGTCGAGATCGTCAGCATGGACATGTGGAACCCCTACCGTACGGCGGTCAAGACGGTGCTACCACAGGCCCGTATCGTGGTCGATAAATTCCATGTGGTGCGCATGGCCAATGATGCCTTGGAGAAGGTGCGCAAGGGCCTAAGAAAGGAGCTGAAACCCTCCCAGAGCCGAACCCTCAAGGGAGACCGGAAAATCCTGCTGAAACGCGCTCACGAAGTCTCAGACCGAGAGCGGCTGATCATGGAGACCTGGACAGGCGCATTCCCGCAACTGCTGGCCGCCTACGAGCACAAGGAGCACTTCTACGGCATCTGGGATGCCATCACGCGCTCCCAGGCAGAAGCCGCCCTGGACGAGTGGATAGCCACCGTCCCGAAAGGCCAGAAGGAAATCTGGAGCGATCTGGTCAGAGCGGTGGGCAACTGGCGCGAAGAGATCATGACCTACTTCGAGACGGATATGCCCGTCACCAATGCTTACACGGAATCCATCAACCGACTGGCCAAGGACAAGAACCGTGAAGGGCGTGGTTACTCCTTCGAGGTGATGCGGGCACGAATGCTCTACACCACGAAGCACAAGAAGAAGGCCTCAACTGCGAAGGTCTCTCCATTCTACAAGAAAACCATCTGTTACGGACTGTCGGATTTCGCAGAGGAACTCAATTACGGGGTCGATCTATCAACCATCTGAGGGTGGTATAAGGTTGGTGGGGTGAAGGAGCCCCATCAACCATTAAATCCGGATACCCGTTTTTTTCTGGCTGTGCTTACTTGGCGTTTCGCGTGCTGCGAAACATCAGCTTGAACAGCGAGCAAGCTGGGGGCACCAGTAGGGAGGCTATGCCGATCAGGATAAGCACGCTTGGCGTCTCAAATCCGGCGATATGCGATCCGGCGATAACTTGCACCATGCTTTCAAATGGCACGTCGGGATCAGATGGTGCGACCATTGAAAGGTTGATGCCCATACACAAGCCGAAGACGCCGGGGAACAACCAGAATCCGAAGTAGGCGGCAATATCGGCCACCATCTTGAACAGCGCGAAGACGATCAATGCCGGAACCATCAGGCAGAAAATCAGGAGTTCAAACAGTGCTGCCAACATGAGTAAGTCCCTGTCATAGTTGCTTAGAAAAAGAACGCGCCGAGCATTACGCCGACCACGAACGAGAAGAAGCCCGAAGACCCGCGCCGAGGTTCCCGCGCTTCCAGCACTTTGCGGCGCAGCTCGCGGCGGCGATCTTTCACAGCCTGACGTTCTGCCGCGATCCGTGCCGCTTCTTGGGCCTCGCGCCGCTCGATGCGGTATTGGTGCAGTCCGACCGTCAGCACGCGCGCTATCGTGTTGCCTGCGCCTGCCACAGCGGCGGCCGCGACGATCCAGACCGCGAAGCCCATCAGCCATTGCACAAGCCCTAAGCCCAGCTCGGCCGTGTAGGCCAGAGGGTTGAAATGGTCTACCGGCTTAGGCTGGCCATACGTTGTGTCCATGAAGTGACGCATAGCCTCGAACACCGGCATGGTCACATTCCCAATGTCGCCCAAACAGAACCGTACCGCTTGCCATGCCACCGCCAGCGCGGCGACCCCGGCCACCACCTTCACGGCACTTGCTGCTGTTGTCCGCTGCATACCGTTACCTCTCGTTTTTCCAGTAGGTCACACCGTCGTCGCACAGGTAGCCGGTCTTATCGGGCGTACTGTCACCCACGATCAGCGCTACGCTACCGCGTGTCGTGACACCGACGCCGTTGTTGCTATGGCCGTCACTCTTGCCCACGACCTTGCAGTTGTGCGCCTCTTTGAACACCGCCCATTCGTCCGGCTTGGGCTTGTAGCTGGCCCACATAGCCGATCCCATCAGCGCGATGGCGACCAGTGCCGGAGCGATTGGCAAGTTGTTGCCGCGAACAGCGTCCGCAGCGATCCACGCAAAGCACCCGATCAGTGCCAGGGCGAAGACGAGCACCACCCACGGGCTGAATTCTGCCGGGTTGATTCCACCGTCCATGCAATAAGCCTCAGTATGGAAGCACCGGGCCGTAGCCCGGTTGCCTCAGTCTCATTTGAGTAGCACCACCACCAGAGCGGCGACGGCCACCAGAGCCGCTACACCGGCCAACGCGGCCGCCATGTAGGCCCCGGTTTTGGCAGCCTGCGCATCACGGCCGCTGGCCACCGCTTCGCGGTTTGCGGCCTGTACCTCAGCAACTTGCCGCCGCAGGTCTTTGCCTGCGTCCTTGACCGCCTCGGCGACCGCCTGCCGCAACTGGTCGCTGACGTAGTTTGCGGCATCGGTGATGATCTTCCCGGCCGTGTCCTTCGACTGTTCGACCTGCTGTTGCAGGGTCAAGGTCAGCGTGCGGTTCGCTTCATCGTACTGTTCTGAAATCAGGTCGAGATAGCGACTAAGCACCAGCTCGTTGACCGTGACCGTGGCAAGGATAGGGTCATCCTTGCCGAGCAGTAGATTGTGGCGAATAGCGACTTCTTTTCGTATGTCGTCAAAGTCGATCATCACGACCCCCTTAGATGATCGTGTCGAGTTGCTGGAACAGTGAGGACTTGACTTTGTTCAAGCGCGACTTGGACATAAGACCGAAATCGGACGACTGTTGAATTTCGTCAAAGGTCAACTTGCTGTCGAGCATCAGCTTCACGTCTTCGCCATAGGTGCTGCCAGTTTGACGAGCAATGCGAACAATGCCATGGACGCGCTCTTTATTGGACTGGTAGACCTTCATTTCCTCGAACGACTTGCCTTCGGCTTCAATGTCGCCAAAGAACTCATTCATCCAAACAACCAAGCGTGCATCGCCCGGCATTTGTTCACACAGCGAAGCAAAACCGCCCAGCGTATCGCGCAACGCCTGACCGCCAGTAATAACCGTGTGGATATAAACCTGTTTGCCGTTTTCGGCGATCAGGTTTATAGCATCGTTCTCGGCCAGATAGTAAGAAAGCGGAATAAACGAAGCCGCGCCGTTATCAACCACGAAATCAGAATCTTGTTCTACGATTTGTTCAATGAGACGGTCGAAATTACGTTCGACAAGCGAACCATCGCGCATAAGTTCGAGGCGTTGAGTGTCCAGCGCCTTATAACCGGCGAGGGTGGCATTTACAGGGTCAGTGTCATAAACAACTACCGGGCGCGCTTTGCCTTTGATGTATTGCGCAATCACCGAAGCGATCAGAGATTTACCGACGCCGCCTTTACCTTGCAGGATGTAATGAACTTGGCGGACAAGTTCGGTAACGGTCGAAGGGGTCGTGTTATTAGCCATAAGTTTATCGCTCCTGTTAGATAAGGTCGTCGCGGTTATTTCCGCTATTTGGGTTGTGCTCGAATCCGGGGCGTTTTGCGCCGGGTTTTGGTGCCGTGGCTGGGGTTGCCTTGGCTTGGCCTCCTGCGCCTCCTGTAGAGGCTGGGGAGGGGCTTGGTTGGGCGATTTGCTCGCCGCCTTTCCTTTGGTGCCCATCGTCTTTTTCCTTCCGTATGAACTTGCCGACGTATTTCGTGAACTGCGGGTATCCGATGCCGAGGCGTTCGGCGTAGTCGTCATAGATCGCCCGCAATGGGTGCCCTGCGTCTAGCAGCTCACGGAAAGCATCGACATGGGCCAGAAAGGCAGCTCGGCCAGCGCCGCGATACACCTTCTTTGGCTCGGTTGTCATTGATTCCTCCTGTCGCTGTCGCCGCTTGTTGTCTGCGGCGACTCAAATATACCCCGCAAGGCAACTGTAGGCAACTTTAGGCAATTTTAGGCAAAAGCGCAAGCCATTTAGCGCAACTCTGAGAAATTAAGGGCAACTCAAGGCAATAGAAGGCAACACCGCCCGCTTAGGGCGGGCTTTTATCGCCTTTAGGCGATAATCCGCTGGCATGGTCAGCCACGATTGCCTAAAATAGCGCAGAGACAGACGGCAAGATGTGTGTTGTGGGCCTACGCTGCTCCGCAGCTACGACCCCCACCACCGCCCCTTACTCGCCTGCGGCTCGACGGATCTTGCTCTGCGAGGCTCACAGTCGCTGCCGCGACGAACAACTAGAAGCAAGGAGAACAGCATGAACAGCGAACAGCTCGAACAGCTCATGCGCCAAGGCGTAGACATTGAACTGACGGCCTCGGCCGTCCATCGGCTGATGAATGAGCGATACCTGCAAGCCATCTTGACCGCGATCAAGAAAGCGGCCCTGTCACAGGGCTGGCACTTCCAGCACACCAAAGAAGAACACCTGATGCCCTTTCGCCTCCGCGAGCATCTGGCGTCGGTGATTTGGCCCGCGTCTGTTGGGCATTGCCGCCCAAACTTGCGCAGCTCCATTGGCCCCGAAACTTATGAGGAATGGCGTCGAGACGCAGAGTTAGAAGGTTGGTCGGGAGCTTGGCTCGATGGCGTTCTGGACGCATTACGGCAACTTGGTATTCGCCCTGTGCCTTGTGAAAATGTCGAGGATTTAAATGCCCTTTAAAGAAACTCCTGATGCGGACAAAAAGCCTACGCCTCGGCGAAAGTTGCCGCCGATCAAAGTTTGGGTTTCCGAAGACGAGCGCGCAGAAATCGAGGACAAGGCTCGGCAAGCCAACATGTCGTTGTCCGCCTACCTGTCTGCTGTTGGCCGTAACAGTCCCATCCGATCCGTCGTTGACCTGCAAGCTGTTGCCGACCTGGGCAAAGTTAATGGCGACCTTGGAAGGGTGGCGGGACTGTTGAAACTTTGGCTCGCAGAGAAGCGCGGCCAAGGTGCGAGGCCGAAGGACGTGGAAGCGATGATGAATGACTTTCGCAAGTTGCAGGGCGAAGTCCTCGCTATTATGTCGCGGGTGGTTAAATGATCGCCAAACGGGTTCCAAGAGAAAAAGGAACATCCAGTGCCGCCCGATTAGTGCGGTATATGGTTGCTGCCGTTGGTGATATTGATCCCAATACTTGGGCTAGGACTTCCGATTATATCCTAGACACCAAAGAAAGTACGATTAAAGGCGAGAAGGTCGAGAGCTACCGGGTCACTAATTGCGGTACTGATGACCCAGCGGCCGCCGCTGTAATTATCGAAGCGATACAAGCTGCCAATACACGATCCACAGCGGATAAAACCTATCACATGGTTTATTCATTTCCGCCCGGCGAACACCCATCACTTGAAGTATTGCACGCGATTGAGGACGAACTTTGCGCCTCTATTGGATATGCAGACCATCATCGGGTTTCAGCCGTCCATAAAGACACTGACCACCTGCATGTACACGTAGCAATTAATAAGGTTCATCCGACCGGCCTGCAAAACATTGAACCTTATTACGACAAGAAAAAGCTGATGGAGGCGTGCGAACGCCTCGAAGTTAAATACGATCTTCAACGCACTAACCACGGACTACAGGATAAATCCCATGACAACGCCCGAGACGGACAACGAATCGAACTTAATCCCGGTCAACGACCAGAGCAACGAGATAGTAGATTTCGACGATATTTACGAGAGTCCGGTAATCTCTCGTTTGCCGATGAACCAGAGGCCAAAACCCTCAACGGTTTGCGAACGCTGTCCGGCTGCCGTTTGGTTCGCGCTTCCGAAAGAAGTCCGGTGTTACTGCCGCGTCATACACGCGGTGATCTACAGCAACGAGGAGAAGAACGCCCTGACAGCGTGCGACGGCCGGGACATGGCGATAGAGCAGCTACTAGCGAAACAGGCGGAAGCGGACGCACAAGAGTAGGCGGCAAAGCGGCAGACATTGAAGCCCAAAGCGGCATCGAGACTCTGACGGGCTACGCCGCCCGCGAGGTGGCCCCGGCCATGCGCGCCGCGACGAGCTGGCAGGAGTTGCACGACGCCGCAGCCGAGCATGGCCTACAGGTTCGCCAGCGCGGCGCGGGCCTTGTGATCGGCGATCCCGATCTAGACCTATGGGCTAAATGCAGCAACGTCGGCCGCGATCTATCAAGCAAGGCGTTGACCGACCGGCTCGGGCCATTCAAGCCGACGCAAGAGCAGGCCGAAGCCAAGGCCGCCCGGAAGCGATACGAGGTAAAACCGCGCCGCCCGGATCGACCAGATGGCCCGGCCACGTCCACGCTGTTCGCTCAGTATCAGCGGGAACGTCAAGCGGCCATCGTGGGCCGTCGTCAGGGCTTCGACAGCATCAGACGCGACAGTGCGTTGGCCAGCGCGCAGCTACGCAACTGGAAGCAGACGCAGCGTATGTTGGTCAAAGTGGCCGCAAAAGGCGCAGCCAAAAAGGTCATGCTTGCCACCATCAAGCAGCAGGCCGATGCCGCACGTAACACGAACCGGCAAAGCGCCGCCGCTCGACGTGATGCGCTGGTTAAGCAGACCGGAACACCATCGTGGGCCGACTGGCTTACGCAGCAGGCCGAGCGCGGCAACGCCGAAGCGCTGGCCGTCCTGCGTGATCGAGAAGAACGACAGCGCAAGTGGCAAGGCGATCTACTGACAGCCAACCGCGCAGACAGGGCCAAGTCCATCGTTCTCGACAAGCTCAAACCCAAGGCCCGCAAAGATGGCTCGATGGCCTACAGCACCATCGACGGCGGTATGGTGATCGACCGCAATACACACATTCAGGCCCAAAAAGCCACAACCGGCGCGGCACTGGTCGCGCTCGAATTGGCGTCCAAGCGCTTCGACGGGCAACCGCTTGTTGTCGAGGGCACAGCCGAGTTTCGGCAAGAGGTGGCCATGCTCGCCGGTATGCACGGCTTCAACGTGCGTTTCGCCGATCCCGACATGGAGCAACTGCGCCGGGATACCGCAGAGCACAAGGCGATGGAGCAAGAGGCCAATCGTTTCTCCGAGCTTGCGGACTTCGGCAAGGCCCCGTTCGAGCACGTCAAAGGCAACCGCAAAAGCTACTTTGTCACGCTGCGCGACCAGTCAGGCGAGGAACACACGATATGGGGTGTTGGCCTTGAATCGGCAATGGCGCGCAGCGGCGCAGCGGTCGGTGATCGGGTCAATGTCGAGCATGTCGGCAGCGAGAACGTGACCCTGCCAGACGGCCGCAACTTCGACCGCCACAACTGGAACGTCGAGGTGGCACCAAAGGACAGCCAGGCACCCAAGCCAACCCGCAAACCACCACGCGCTGCGCCCAATCCCGACGACATGGAAGCCGAGTTTTTGGCCGCTACTGGCCTGTCCGGCAAAACACCGAAAAACCGGACACCTGCAAAGACCGCGCAGCCCGTGGCATCTAGCCCGGCGGTCGAAAAATGGATTGAAGATCGCAATAAAAAGCGCGACAAAATATCGTCTTTAAACTATCATCGTGAGTGGCAGGCAACCGATGCAGGCAAGGTCAGCTATCAGGGCCGACGCCGCATGGAGGACGGCAGCGAAGTGCTGTTGTTGAAGCGTGGCGACGAGATGTTGGTGAAACCATCCACAGCAAGAGTCGTGGCGAAAGCCACCCAATGGAAGATCGGCAGCGAGGTCGAGTTAGACGCACGCGGTCGGTTCATTGATTCAACCAAAGGCAAAGGCAAAGGGAAGGGCAAAGGAGCATCCACACATGAGCTTTGAGGCCGTAGAAAAAGCACGAAGCGAAGTCCCACGAAAGGAGAACAAGGACATATGAGCAGCAAAATAGACAACGAAGAAAAGAACCAGTCCGGGGGTAAGCTACGGCTTATCGGGGCGGTCTACCTGATGCTGTACGTTTGCGTACTGAATAGCCTTTGCACGCAATTCATCGCGTACCGGGTGGCCTACCATCGGGCGCTTGGCACGCCGTTGTTCGGGAATATCTACTCACCGTTCGCGTGGTGGGATTGGATGTTCAAGTTCTACGACTACGCGCCGCAGTCGTACACCTACGCCTTTATCTTTTTCGCACTGGGCATCCTTGTCGGGATGCTGGTCTATGTGTTGTGGGTCGGCTTCAAATCCCGCAGCTCGCGCAAGCATGACGACCTGCATGGCTCGGCTCGCTTTGCTGACATGGACGACGTTCAAGATTCCGGCCTTTTGCCGCAGGAAGGCAAGAACGGGCAGGGGGTCTATTGCGGGGCGTTCGATGACCCGGAAACCGGGAACATTCACTATCTGCGACACGACGGCCCGGAGCATATTTGCGCACTGGCACCGACCCGTTCGGGTAAGGGTGTCGGCCTTGTCATACCGACCCTGCTTAGTTGGCCGCACTCGGTAGTCGTGCTGGATCGGAAGGGCGAAAACTACGCCATGACCTCGGGATGGCGGAAAAAGTACGCCAATAACGTGATTCTCCGTTTCGACCCTGCCAAGCCGGGCAATAGCTGCGCTTGGAACCCTGTCGAAGAAATCCAGTTCAAGACGCGCTTTCAGGTCAGCGACACACAGAGCATTGCCCTGATGATTGTGGACTCTGACGGCAAGGGCATCGAGAGCGATCACTTCCGTACAGCGGCCTACGAGCTGCTTGTGGGGCTGATGTTGCACGCGCTGTACAAGGGCGAGCAGATCGGCCGCACGCCGTGTCTGCAAGACGTGGCGCACATGCTGACCGGCGTAGGGGATTTCGCCGCGCCTGATACGGCGAACGAGCTGGCCGACGACGAAGACGGCGACCCCAAGGCGCTTGCCGGTCTGTTTGAGGAAATGCGCGAGGTTCGCATTGCTGGGACTGACCCGGCCACCGTTCAGGCCGACCGAGAGGCGCAAATCGTCATCACTGGCGTAGGCACGCGAATGGCCACCACCCCGGCCCGCGAGCTGGGCAGCATCATATCCACCGCCAACAACGCCTTGCAGCTTTACCGCGACCCCATCGTTGGGGAGAACACATCGCGCAGCGACTTCAAGATTGCTGACCTGATGGACCACGACCGGCCGGTGTCGCTGTACTTCATTTCGACGCTGAAAACGTCCCGCCGCCTCACGCCATTAACCCGGCTGCTGGTCACCATGATTGTGACCACCCTCGCCGATGAAATGGAGTTTGACGACGGCCGATCCAAGACCCTGCACAAGCACCGCTTGCTCATGTTGCTTGACGAGTTCCCAAGCCTTGGCCGTCTCGACGTGTTCGAGGAAGCCTTGGCCATGATCGGCGGCTACGGCATCAAGTGCTATCTCATCACCCAGGACGTGCAGCAGCTCTACAAGGCGTACACGAACTACGAGAGCATCATTTCCAACTGCCATATCCGGGTTGCCTACGCGCCCAACAACTACAACACCGCCGAATGGATGTCGAAAATGACCGGCATCACGACGGTTGTAGTCGAGCAGATCACCACATCCGGTAAGCGTTTCGGCGCAATCCTCGACAGCGTTTCGCGCAGCTTCTCACCTACCCAACGGCCACTGCTGACGGCCGACGAAGTGATGACATTGCCCGGCCCGACCAAGGACGTGACAGGCGAAAAAATCCTTGAGGCCGGGGAAATGCTGGTGTTCGTCGCCGGTAAGCCGGTGATCCGTGGCCGTCAAATTCTGTACTTCAAAGACCCGGTTTTCACCAAGCGCTCGAAAGTAAAACCCGTGCCGAGCGATGTTGTGCGCAAGGCGACCGGCAGGCTTTCGATCATCCCGGCCGCGCCGGAAGACGAAAGCATTAACAGCAACGGAGGCTTTGTCGTCTCATGAATCAACGCCGCTTCGGAATCGTCGCTGTCTGCGCTGCCGGGGTGATCGGCATCGCCATCACTGCCGCCACCTATGCAGGCGTGCGCCTCAACTTCACAGACTCGGCCCCCCACGGGCTTTGGCTTGTGCAGACCGCCGAAGCGGCCAGCATCAAGCGGGGCGAGCTGGTCGAGGTGTGCCCCCCAGCGTTGCCGGTTGTCCGCCTCATGGCCGACCGGCACTACCTCACGGCGGGGAACTGCGAAAGCACGGGCCTGACGCCCTTGCTCAAGCCGGTGTCGGCCGTGCCGGGCGATACCGTCCAGATCGAGCCGGGTAAGCCCGTGTCGGTCAACGGCGTGGCCCTGCCTAACACCGCCGCCATGCCAGCCGTGCCGGGCTGGCCAGCAGGCCGCTACGTCGTGCAGCCGGGCGAGGCGTGGCTGTTTTCCAGCTACAGCGCGGGCAGCTTCGACAGCCGCTATTTCGGCCCGGTCGAGCTGGCCACCGTTCGCGGCGTTGCTCGCCCGCTGGCAGTCAGCGGCGACCTTTCCGCCGTCACCACAGGAGTGACCAAGCAATGATCGGCCTCGACATGATGATGGCGTGCGCGCCGAACGTGGCCCCGGCCACCATGGAGAAAATCATTCAGGTAGAGAGCCGGGGCGACCCGCTGGCCCTGAATGTCAACGTCAAATGGGTGATCGAGCGGGACGAGAAAGGGCAGCCAATCATGGTTGCCGGTGACGATGGCCAGCCCACGCCAAAGCGCCGCAAGGTCGTGTTCAAGTGGCCCATCGAGGTCAAGACCAAACAGGACGCGGTAACGGTCGCATACGCCGCCATGGCCGCCGGGCACAGCGTCGATCTGTCCTACATGCAGGTCAACAGCAACAACCTGTCGGCCCTCGGCTACAGCGTCGAAGACATGTTTGACGACTGCAAGAATCTGGCCGCCGGTGCCCGCGTCCTGACCGCGTTCTACGCGGGAGCATTGAAGGTTCACCCGGAGCCGCAAAAAGCGCTTTGGGCGGCCCTGTCCGCCTACAACACGGGCGATTTCAACAAGGGTTACATCAACGGCTACTTGGCACGTTACGGCCTCGGTCAACCGGCCGCCGTCAGCGTGCCCGCCGTCAACTCCTACACGGCCGATACTGTCGTGTTTGTACGTCAACCACCAAAGAAGGAAGAAGCCATGAGCACCAAAGAGGAAGCGAGCAGCACCCCGCAAATCGCCGAAGCGGCGACCGCCTTGGCACCGCGTGTCGATCCGGTCGTAAGCAAGTCGTCGGAAGACGGCGCAACGCCCGGCGTGCAGGTCGAACACACAGCGGAGGAAGCGGAAGCCAACGGGGCGTTTCACGAAACTGCGATGACCGAGGCCGACGCATGGGAATCGAACGCCGACATGGACGACGATCCCAACGGAACGGCCATCATGCTCAAGGGCAAAGTCGTGCGTCAGACCGTCAAACGCGACACGTCCGACGTAGCAAAGATGAAGCCGGAAGCAGCAGCGGCGATCATCAATAACAGCTCGATCAGCATTCCGCTGAAAGGGGGTAACTGACCATGAAAAAGGAATACGCCGAAGAAGTCGCGGCGCGGATTGTCGAGCAACTGGAGCAGGGCACAGCGCCGTGGCAAAAGCCATGGCAGCCGGGCGAACTCCGCTTGCCGTACAACCCGACGACCGGAAAGGAATACAAGGGCATGAACAGCATGTGGCTGGCCATGCAGGGCCAGAGCGACCCCCGCTGGATGACCTACAACCAAGCGAGCGCCGAAGGGGGCCAGGTCAAGAAGGGTTCCAAGGGAACCCATATCGTCTACTGGAAATTCAACGAGGAACGCAAGGCGACCGACGAGCAGGGCCGCCCGATCCTCGACCCGGAAACCGGGAAGCAGAAGACGATTAACGTACAGCTCGAACGCCCGCGCTCATTCATGGCCGTGGTGTTCAACGCTTCGCAGATCGACGGCTTGCCGCCGCTTGAAGCGCGCCCGGTCATGCCGGAGCCGGAACGCCATGCACGCGCCGAGGCCATCTTGGCCAACTCCGGCGCACAGATTCAGCATGTGCCGGGCGACCGTGCCTACTACCGGCCGAGCACTGACAGCATCACCCTGCCAGAGCGCAACCAGTTCCCGGCCGCCGATGCCTACTACGCCACGGCGTTGCATGAGGTTGGCCACTGGACGGGGCACCCGTCACGCCTCGACCGTGACCTGTCGCACCCGTTCGGTTCCGAAGGGTATGCCCGCGAGGAACTGCGCGCCGAAATCGCATCGCTGATGCTGGGCGAACGTCTCGACATTGGCCACGATCCCGAGCAGCACACCGCCTATGTCGGGTCGTGGATCAAAGCCCTGAAAGAAGACCCGAAAGAGATTTTCCGGGCCGCCGCCGATGCCGAGCGCATCGCCGGTTATGTGATGGGCTTCGAGCAGGAACAGGTGCAGACGGTCGAGCGTCAGCCAGTCCAACAGGCGAATGACGCGGCTCCCAGCCCGGAGCGTGAAGGCATCACCGCACAGGAGCTGCCGCAGAACGAGCAGGAGCAGCAAGCGTACACGGTGCAAAGCCGTCGCACTGTGCCCGAGGACGCCGCACAACACGCAGGCAAACAAGCCGTGTATGTGCAGCTCGATGACGGCCGCCGGGCTTGGGGGTTCGGTGCCACCGACGAAGCCGCCGAGAAATCCGCCGTCACGCAAGCGCAGCATGTCGGCCTCGATGCCGACCGCCAAGCGTCCCGGCCTGTACTGCATGAACAACCGGAGAAACCTATGCCAGCACGCACCTATCTGGCCGTGCCCTTCGCCGAGAAGAACGAAGCGAAGGCGCTGGGGGCCAAGTGGGACAAGGACGCCAAGTCGTGGTACGCACCCGAAGGCGTGGACGTGGCCACCTCGGGCCTTGCCCGATGGAACGCCGATAAAGCCAACGTCGTGAACAGTGCGGAGCCTAAGCCGCCGCTCGATCAATTCTATGATGCCTTGCGTGACGCGGGGTTGGTCGTGAAATCGGGCGACGTTCCTACCAGCGGCGACGAACTCGGGAAGATGCAGCGCGTGCCTGTTGTCGGTGACAAAAGCGGCGCAACGAGTGGGGCCTATGCCTACCACACCGAGGGCAAAACCCCCGGCGGATTCATTCAGAACTACAAGACCGGCGAAGTGGTGCATTGGAAGCCAGACGGCAAAACCCCGGAGCTGACCGCCATGGAGCGGGCCAAGCTGGCCAACGAGGCCCGCGACCGCAAGCAGGAGCGCGACACGTCAACAGCAGCGAAGTACGAGGCAACCGCCACGGCTGCACAGGCGTTGTGGAAAGCGTCACCGGCGGCGACAGCAGACAACGCCTATTGCAAGGCCAAGGGCATTACCAGCCCGGTCGGTCTGCGTACCGTACCGGACGCCGTGTCGCCCGAGCTGGCCGCGCTGGGGATCAAGATCGCCAAGACTGCGAAGGATGCCAAAGAATTGCGCGAAGCCGATCCAGCAAACCGGGTGTTCAAGTCTGGCGATTTGCTCATTCCCGGCATGGACAGCGACGGCAAGCTATGGACGTTGCAAAGCGTCAATCCGTACTTCAAGTCGCTGATGAAAGGCGGCCGGAAAGCGGGCCTGTTCACCGTTGCCGGTGCTGACGATCCGGCGAAGGCGCTGGCCAGCAAAGACGCATCCCCTTTGGTGCTTGCCGAAGGCTATGCCACGGCCGACACGGTGTCGCGCCTCATGGGCGGCAAGCCGGTCGTCGTGGCGTTCGACAGCGGCAACATCGACGCCGTGGCCCGCGACCTGCGCGAGCGCAACCCGAACCGACCGCTGCTGATCGCCGCAGACAACGACCACAACGCGCCGAAGACGCTGGACGCCAACGGCAAGCCCAAGGTCAACGTCGGGCTTGTGAAGGCTCAGGAGGCCGCCAAAGCGCACGGCGGCGGCGTCATGGCTCCGCAGTTCAAAGACGGCGACAAGGGTTCGGACTGGAACGACGTAGCCGCTACCCAGGGCGACGACGCCGCACGCCGGATGCTCAACGAGCAGATGGCCGTGGCCAAACGTGACGCGGCCATTACAGCCGAGCGCCTGACCACCCTTGCGCGTACCCGCGACATGGAGGCCCGCAACGATCCGACCACCAGTGCGGACGACGCGGCCGTGTCCATCGAGCGCGGCCATGCCGCCGATGTGATGGCCGGTGCGCAGGCCATGTTGGGCGAAGTGCGCAGCATGGCGGCGGACAGCAAAGCAGGCGGCACCAAAGGGGCAGGGCGGTCGGCTTCATCGGCCGGTGCGGGTATCGCGCACAAGGTCGAGGCGATGCACGACAAGGCGAAGGACGAACGGCAGGACGTGTTGAACCACGCCCAGCCCGGCGCACTGGACGGCAGCACCGCCGGGGTGTCGTGGAAGCGGTTGCCCGAGCAGGTCAAGCAACAACTGATCGCAGACGTACAGAGCGGCAAGGACGTGCAACTACCGAAAGACGCACCGGCCAAGCTGAAACAGCAAGCAGGCATCGAGCCGACCCCGGCGCAGCGTTCGCGCAGCCGTGGCATGGACGCGGGCCTTTAACGAAATGAGACGACGCGGCCGGGCATACCGGCCGCTACTGGACTACAGGAGCTATACCCATGACTACATTGGTAATCGTTGAATCACCTAAAAAGGTTAAGACCATCGGCCCGATCCTCGGCGACCGTTACACCGTCATGGCCAGCGTTGGCCACGTCCGCGACTTGCCGAGCAATGAAATGGGCCTTGAGCCGCCATCGTTCGCGCTGACTTATGAGGCAACCGAGCGCGGCGCTAGTGTTCTGGCCAAACTGAAAGCGGCCGCCAAGCAAGCAGACGGCGTAATACTGGCGACCGACCCCGACCGTGAAGGCGAGGCGATTTCGTGGCACCTTGCCGAAGCGCTCAACCTCAAGAACCCGCAGCGCGTGACGTTCACGGCGATCACGAAAGACAAAATCCTTGCGGCCTTCGCAGCACCCCGGCCGCTGGATATGCAGCGCGTACACGCTCAGGAAGCACGGCGCGCACTCGACCGCATCATTGGCTATCGCGTCAGCCCGGCGCTGTCAGATGCCACCGGCCAGAAGGTCGGCGCGGGCCGCGTCCAGTCACCGGCCGTTCGACTGGTCGTTGACCTTGAACGCACCATTGCCGCGTTCAAATCGACCCAGCACTACGGGGCCGAGCTGACCTTTACCAACGACGACGCGACAAGCTGGAAAGCGCAGTTCGACACCAAACCGCACCTTGCAGACGGTGAAAAGTACCTGCTTGATGACAGCTTGGCCAAGAAGGCCGCCGCGATCCGCGACGTGACCGTGACCGAGTACAGCGACAGCGAGGAAAGCAAGGCACCGCAAGCACCGTTCACCACGTCCACGCTGCAACAGGCGGCAGGCCAGCGCCTCAAGCTCAAGCCGAAAGAGACGATGAAGATTGCCCAAAGCCTCTACGATCAGGGCCTAATCACCTACCTGCGCACGGACTCGCCAAACATTGACGACGAGGGTGTGGCCGACATTGCGGCCTATGCTCAGGGCGCGGGCCTGACGCTGACCGACAAACCGCGCAAGTGGAAGGCGAAGGAAGGCGCACAGGAAGGCCACGAAGCGATCAGACCGACGCACGCGGCAAACCTCGATTGCGGTGCCGACGATGCCGAGAAAGCGCTGTATCGGCTTATCTGGCAGCGTGCCGTGGCGTCCCAGCTCGCCGACGCGCTCTATGCTGTGCGCGCCGTGCGGCTCGCCGGTGATGCCGAAGGCACGCCGGTCGCATTCAAGGCCACCGGCAAAACGCTGGTGACGCCCGGCTGGCAGGCCGTCTACGCCGATGACGTAGCCGACGAAGACAGCGACAAAGACGAAACGAGCAGCAACCCGATCCCGGCCCTTGCCGTGGACGCGGCACTGGTGGCCAGCGACGGCCGCGTACTCAGCAAAAAGACCAAGCCGCCGGTTCGCTATAAGCTGCCCACGCTGGTCATGGAAATGGAAAAGCTGGGGATCGGCCGCCCGAGCACCTACGCGGCGATCCTCGACAACATCATGACCCGCGAGTACATCACCGAGGACAAGAAAGGCTACCTGCTGCCATCGACCACCGGCGAAATCCTGCGCGATGGTCTGGTAGACCGCTTTGCGTTCATCGACCTTGAATACACCCGTGGCCTTGAGGATCAGCTAGACCAGATCGCGGAAGGAAAGGCGCATTACATCGACGTGGTGTCCGCCGCGTGGGCTTCGCTCGATGACGAGCTGGCCAGCCTTGAGTCCGCCAATCTGCCGGTCGCGCACCCTTGCCCGACGTGCTCCAAAGGTCTGCGTCGGATCAAAGGCGAAAACGGGTTCTTTTGGGCGTGCTCCGACCGCGAGTGCAAAACCACGTTGCCGGATGCCAAAGGCAAACCGGGGGAGCGCAAAGCGCCGCCTGCACCTACCGGCATCGCGTGCCCGAAATGCGGCAAAGAGCTGGCCCACCGGGTCGGTACGAGCAAGCCGATTAAGCGCGGCATGAAGCCACGGCCCTACGACTTCTACAGTTGCACCGGGTATCCGAAGTGCGACGCGAAGTACAACACCGGGGCCGATGGCAAGCCCGTGTTTGGCGACGATGCCCCAGCCGCACAGGAGGCGAGCTAATGGTTAGTTTCCTCGACATGACACCGGCCGAACTGGACGAGCTACCCGACACCATCGAGCCGCTGACCGCCGTTGAACTGCGGTCGTTGGCTCTTGCCCTCGAAGGTGACACCTTCGCGCCCGGTTCGCTCTACGACCACGGGCTTGCCACCGCAACCGGCAAGCTGGATCGGATGCTTGACGAGGTGCGGGTAAAGATCAGTCGCGCCCGGCGCGGCCTGACGATGGAAGGCGCACCCGAGTAAGCTAAACACACCCACACAGGGGGCCACGCCGCAAGGCTGGCCCCTTTGCATTTTCTGCCCGGAGGACAGGCCGCCTATGTCACGGCTCAACCTGCAACAGACTTCGCATTCACAGCTCAACTACCGAATGCCTGCAAACCTGAAAGCCCGGCTTATTGCGACTGCCCGCGACAACAAGCGCAGCCTCACGTCGGAAATCACCGAGCGGCTAGAACGCTCTTTTGCCGAGCAGGACGCCGCCGCGATCCTTGCCGAGAACAACGCCATGCTGAAAGCGCTGTGCGCCCACCACGGCGTGCCGCTGCAATAGGGCAGAACACTACATCTTGTGTCGCCGGCAGCTGCTTTTGGCACTACATCTAGTGATAGGGAGGAAGACCAATGTTTGAGAAGTGGAGGAATAACCGCGCAATGCGTGTCGAGCTGCGCGAGCTGGCCGACAGCCAGGCCCCCGCCGAGCTGGCCAAGCCCGACGACACCACGCCCGGCCGTCTCCTTTGGTGCCTGCCGGTGCCCGGCAAGCCGGATGCGTTCATGCGGCTGGACGCTGGCCAAGCCGATCACGACCGGTTTGTGGTGCCGGTCAATGCCAAAGCCTTCAACCGGCTATGGCTGGCCGGTGGCCTCAACTCACCCGACCGCCCGGACGGGTGCCTGCTGCGCAAGGACATGACCAGCGACAGCAAATACCGGCACGCCGTGGACGGCTTCGCGGCCGGGCGTGCATCGCCGGTGCCGCTGGCCAACGTCGGGATCGAGCGCGGGCCGACGCCCTCGGTCAGATTCACCGACGGCGTGACCCGCACGCTTTGGCTGCTGGCCAATAACGTCGCCGCGTTCCCGGTCGTGATCGCAGGGGAGGACAACGCCAAGGCACTCGCCAAGCTGGCAGGCACAGACGGCAGCATCATGCGGGCATCGCAGGCATTCCGGGCGCAGGAGAAACCGCCACAAAGCGCGCAGGAGCCGTTAGGCACCAAAAGGGAAGGGGTAGGGCGGGAGCGAGCGCGAGAAACTTCACAGAAGGCCGCGCAGGGCCTCGGTAAGCCGTCGCGTGGCCGTGGCATAGGGATGGACTGACCAGACAGCAAAAAGCCCCGTTAAGGGGCTTTCTTGCGTATCACGTCAGCCCCTCGCCGGTAGTGGTATGTCCGGCCGCTTGGCACCTGTACACGGTGACGCTGGATGATTTGGGTTCGCCGCTATCTCGGCGCACCGTGCCTCGTAATCGGCCTGATCGGCCAATTTCTCGTAACGTTGTTGCAACCAGCCCACGGCGCAGAACGCGATAAGCAATCCGACTTTCGTGGAGCGCTTCATTCTGGCATTGCCCCCCACTGCACTGCGACTTCTGTTTGCTTTCGGCGATAGATTTCTTCCTGCTGATCGGGTGATGCTGCTGCCAACTCGGCCTGTATGATTTCGTCATCGTGGATTATTTCAACGGTAACGCTAAGGCCGAATTTCCTGCCGATTTTGCGAAGTAGACGGAAGCGCTTTAGTTCATCCTCGGTCAGCATCGCAAAGTCTTTGCCATGCAGCCCAGCGGCCAGCTCGGCAACCTCTAGAACATCGTTCCTCGGGCGCGATCCGAACGAAGCCGGAACGGGGATTGCGAAGGGCGCTATTTTGCTCAGGTCATAGCGTTTTCCAGCATCTGGAAATTCTGGCATCACGAAGCTGGCACCGTTACGGGTCGTTGCGAATATCACGCCGTGATCGGCCTCGATTTTGGCTTGTGCGCGGGCTGCCCGGTAGCGGTCATCGGTCGTCGCCAGTTCGGGCCATATTGCTTCGATCATGTCGCAGACTTGACCGGTGGCCATGCGCGAGTGACGTACCCGCTCGATGACGGCTTTCGCTAACCCATGACGGTTGATAGTGGCGGTATCGTGTAAGGCCACGAACTCGCGCCACATAGCGTTGTAGACCTCGTGGAGCTGGTCTTGTGTAAGGCTCAGAGCGTGTTTAGTCATTGTCATTTGGAACCCCTTAATTAATTTACGATTTCAAACTGGACGGCTTCGCACGCATCCCCACCACACAACAGCTTCAAGCCCGGCTTTCCCCATGCCTGCGCGCCGCAGCAGGGGCAGCGATACTTTTCCCGGTTCGACCTGTTGCCCGGTGCCATCGGCTCGATCATGCTTCCGCCCTCGCCGTCGTCGCCGCTATCGGCCTCGCCGAAGATCGCGGCGACTTCCGTCCCGGCAGGCGGATGCCGGTCGAACCATGAAATGCGAAAGTCAGTACCCAATAGCGCCTCAGTGGCCTGCATGAAGGGACCGCCCTCAATGGCATAGTCAGCCATCTTTTCTCCGGTCTTCTTGCCGCCCGGCTTGCCCGTGTCGGAAGGCATCAGGCCGATGGCTTCCATTTTGTCGGCCCACTCTTTGTTGTGATAGCCGCGTCGGCCCGGCTCGCCGAAATGGAACTGCCACGCATGGGCCATTTCATGGACGAGCGTTTGCAGGATTTCCAAAAGCGGGACAACACCAAAATAAGACGGGTTCATGGCGATTTCATCGGTCATCGTCTTGTCGTGTTTGTTGCCAAACCGGCGCGACGAGAAATAACCATAGGTGCGCTTTTCCCGCTGCATCGTGATAAGACAGTGCGGCAGTTTCCCGTCAAACAGCGCGTTGTTGTAGTGGACGTATGCGGCTTGCAGCTCGGCATAAGCCTGCGTTGTCGGATCAAGTAACTGCGCGCCCATCAATCCTCCTTATTCGTAGCTATGTACATGCAGGATACGAACAGGCAAAGCACGCCTATCCCGAGGGCTATCCATGTCAGCCAGGCTGTTGCTAGACCCAACTTATCAATTAGTGGTGTGCGAGAATTAAAAGGAATTGGCATATCACCCGTCGCTGCCATCAAAGCACAGGCCGCAGGTATGGCACCAAAAGTAAGAAGCCACAGCATCAAAATCGCAAACCATTGCGATGCTTGGAAATTGGCATTTCCCAGCTTGTACGCCACGCCAAAAGCCCAACCGGCTGCGACAAGGGAAACCCAATTGATCCAGAGTGCAGGTGTCACGCTGGAATAGTCGCTTGTGATAATTCGTGCCCAGCCATACCAGACTGGCGGCACGACCCGAGCTAAAAAAACCATCAGTGCAATGAACGCCACGCAGGCCGCGAGTATTCCCAAGCCAATTGCAACGTATTGCACTGATGACCACATGGATGACCGCATAGCCGAAATCACTTCGGGTTTTTCTCTTTCCTGTTGACCTTTCAAGTGGTCGATCATTTGCGCTTCCTCCTGACTGTCCGTGTGTTTCATATACACCTCCCTTTTGGTGCTTAACGTTGTTTGTGTTTGCACAGACCATGTTCCGCCATGACGTAATCCAAAGCTACCCGCGAGTAGTTATCGTCACTGCACGGACGCACCCGGCCTTGCTCGATCAGATACAAGTCCAGCAGGTGAAGTTGGCGAGCCATCCTTTCCAGATCGGCCGGGGCATTGCGTTGCTGCGTTGCGGTTGTCATGTCGGCATCCCTCTATAGGCGTTTTGGATTGCACAATCCAAATGATAGCGTAAAGGCGATATTTTGCAAGTCCGGAAAACGACCGTTTGGCGGACACGGCGAAAATGTCCGCAAAAAAAGCGTTGCAGACGTTTGGCGGACAAAGTAGAATAACGGACAGAAAGCGGACAAAAAGGAGTTTCACATGACGCAGCGAGTTGGCACCATCGACCTGACCCCTACGTGGGGCGAAGTCGGCAACATCGTCCGTCGCCTGATCCAAGGCGGCGAAACCAAGGCCATAGAGAAGATGGACGTTGACCTGGCCCGCGCCTTTGCCGCCGCTCAGGCACTGCAAGCCATCCAAAAAGACCTGCCCGATGACCTGCGCGAGAAAGCGTGCGCAGTCATCAACGCAGAAATGACGAAGCAGGGTCATGGCCCTGACACCCACACCAAAGGAAAGGAGTTCCAGCAATGAAAGTCGAACAACGCCAAATGATCGAGCGCGCCATTGCACGCGAAGCCATCCGGGGCCTGCTGGCCGATGGCTTCAAGGTTTCAGTATTCGACGGCGAAGAAACGGTGCTCAAGGACAGCATCGACCCGGCCGCCATCGAGGCCGCCATGTTCTCGACGGACGAGGATCAGTTTCACGTCCAGCGCGGCGCAGGCGCAGGCACCGAAAAAGGCTGGGTTCTGTTCATCTATGGCAATGATGGTCACGACGTGATCGCTGACAACACCGTGAACATCGAGCCGTCGCTGAAAGGCGCGACCGAGCTGGCCGACAAGATCGCCGAAGAAGACCCGGCCACCATGTCGCAACTGCTGGCCAACATGGCCTAAATTCGCCGCCGCTGGCCGCCTTCACTGGTGGCCAGCGCACGCCAAAGGGAAGTCCCGATGAAACATCGCATCAGCCGCAAACCGCTATTTTTCGCCGCTCTCGCTGTAGTAGTCGTTATCGGCCTTGTGGCCAATAAAGTGCTGATAAGAGACACGGCGCGTCAGATCGGGGCCGCTGCGCTCGAACTGGCCAACATCGACATGTCGCACATGACCATCCAAATCGCGCCGGGGATGAAGATCAGGAACGGTGAAGGGTATGCCACCGTTAGCGGCTTTCAGAAGTGCATGAGGGCTGATGGCATTGAACTGCTGGAGAACGATTGCATTGTGGTCGGCAAAGACACGCAGACCGTGCAGGTGCAGGTGCATACCCGCGAAGGCAACACCTACGAAAACTCGGTTGAAACGTGGACGGTCGTTCGCACGCCAGAGCACCCCGACCGCACGACACTGAAACGGCCGAGCGGGGAATACGTCATGGGCGCGGGCCATGGCAACGTCATCCCAACGAAAAAGGATTCTGGCCAGTAAGGCAGGAAAGGTGCCGGGCAGTGGTTGCACCCACTACCCGGCGAGTGGACAAGCCGACTTGAGGAACAAGCCATGTCCGAGCAGGAAATTACCACAGTTAAGGGCCTGACCGCAGCGCAGATCGGCAGCCCGGCACACCGGGAGCTGCTGAAACGCTACGCGGGTGAAATTGCGCCGCCGTGTGTCGCGGAAGCACTGATGAAAACCCTTGATCCCAGCCGCGCCGGTCGCTGCTGGTACGTCAAATAACGGAAGGAGCCACCGCGATGCTTTTACATATTGTCCCGCGTCTGTACGCCAGTCGAGCCAACGAGCCGCAGTGCGACTTGATCGACTTCCACTGTCCGGCACTTGGCCTCAAGCTGCGCAACGGCGTAGAGCTGACCGCTCGGCGGCCGTATCCCAACAAAAACTACCTTGTTGCGTGCCGCAAGGTCGGACAGAAGGCCATGAACGGTTTCCTGATCGAGACGACCGAGCGCGTGCGCGAGTTCACCACACTGACCCGCTGGGCCGTTGGAGGTGATCGCGTGGTCAACCACCAGGTGCAGTATTTCGTCCTCGATGACGAGCTGGACGCCATCACCGAGTGCATGGTGCTTTGGCACGGCATGTCGCCAAGCCTTGGCGGTTTCGCCCGGCGCTGGCCTTCCATCGCCGAGGACTGGACACCGGCGGCCGCACAGCCGCGCATGGAGCTTGTCAGCCGCGAACGGTCGGGCCACTACGCTGATCGCGTCGACCACGCAGGCCGCATCATCGAACGATCCGAAGTGTTCCAGTTGCCGACCGTCGAGCGCGAGCGCGTCCTGTTCCAAAGCAAAACGTCGCTTTATGAGCGTAACCCGACCGCCGACATGGCGTTTCAGGTCGCCATCTAAACCACAACCGCCGCCGGTGCGCCCGGCGGCATCAGGGAGGCATGAATGCGCGATCCAAGCGACAAGAGTACGGCCAGCATGGATATGTCCACGCTGATCGGCTACGCCCGTGTTTCGACTGCCGAGCAGTCGCTAGAAATGCAGATCGAGGCGTTGAAGAACGCCGGTTGCCATCAGGTGTTCACCGACGTGGCCAGTGGCGCAAAGGCCGACCGGCCGGGCCTTGAAAAAGCCCTTGAGTACCTGCGCGAAGGCGACACGCTGCTGGTGTGGAAGATCGACCGCCTTGGCCGCTCGCTTGCCCATTTGGTGCAAACCGTCGAGGCGCTACGCGAGCGCGGCGTAGGGTTCCGGTCGCTGACAGACGCCGGGATTGACACGACAACGCGCAACGGCAAGCTATTGTTTAATCTGTTCGCCACGCTGGCCGAGTTTGAGCGAGACTTGATAAGAGAGCGAACCAAGGCCGGGTTGGCCAACGCATCGGCCCGAGGCCGCAACGGCGGACGGCGGCCGGTAGTGACACCGGCGAAGTTAGCCAGAGCACAAAAGCTCATGCGAGCAGAAGCCGCCGGGGGCAAAGGACTGACCGTCCGCGAGGCGGCCGCCGCGATCAACGTAGGAAAGACAGCACTGTATGAAGCCTTGAAAGAGGCAGGAGATATT
This sequence comes from Pseudomonas sp. PA-7-1E, assembly GCF_021605325.1. Classification (NCBI taxonomy): domain Bacteria; kingdom Pseudomonadati; phylum Pseudomonadota; class Gammaproteobacteria; order Pseudomonadales; family Pseudomonadaceae; genus Pseudomonas; species Pseudomonas sp. PA-7-1E. The sequence goes on along the minus strand of NZ_WKFA01000048.1, from coordinate 19,152 downwards.
GGCGTCACACAGCAGAGTGACGAATAGGGCGGCCGTAGGCTTTCCCCGTTCGTTGGCCTGCTGATCGGCCAGTGTAGCGGCTGCGCGCTATTGCAACGCTTGCAGCGTCCGCCACTACGTTACGGCCCGGAGGGTGCAATACCGCTTTTCCAGCCGCTGACCACATGCCGACAGGCCAACAACCGAACGGAGAAACCACCATGAACAGCACCGCCCTTTACTCGACAATCTACCGCGCTCGCGGCCTCACTCGTACCGCCGCCAAGCTGTTCGCTTGGGTCTTTGGCGTACAGCTCGCAGCGCTGTACGTGCTGGCCACCGTCGCAGATGCGCCGCTGTTCACCCTTGCGGGTCACGGCCTGCGCTTCGCGGCCGCACTGGCGGTCATGGTCTACTCGCCCCGCATCTTCGATGCAGTGCTGGCCCGGATCGCGGCCCGCCATCGCCGGGCATAACACCTGCACCAAAAGGAAACTCCCCATAAAAAAAGGGCCATCACAGGCCCTTTTTTTGTATCTGTTCCAGTCCACCTACAATTGGCGGCATCGACCGCCCCCCGATAAAATTCCTCGAATTTGTCGCTGCGTGTGTTTCCTTTGTCCTGCATGGCCTTGTCTCCTAAGCCGGGCAAAAAAGGCCACCCCCAGGGCGGCCGTGTGACGCTTACAGGGATGCGCCGTTGCCTTTGGAGGCACTGCGCTGCTGTTGCGCGACATTCGCTGTCTGCGCGTTGCTGGCCACGCCCTTGCCACCGGCATAGGCAACGGTATAGCTGCGACCGTCTACGATCTTTTCGCCCTTGGCTTCCAGCTCGGCGAAGGCAGAGCGCGGGTGTTCGACCACACCCTTACCGGAAAGCTGGTAGACCGCCTTGCTGTCGCTAAACAGCACCTGCCCGGTGAATGAGGCGTCTTTGCCGCTGCTGCCCTTGCTGGCCTCGGCGAGCTGGTAGATACCCTTGGGCAAACCGTTCTCCGGCAGCACCTTGACGGTCATCCAACTACCTTGCACCACTTGGTCAATCTGGCGGCTGCCATTGAGGACGCACACCTTGCGCGATCCCTCGGGCTGCATCTTGGTGATTGGCCCGGTCGGGTTTAGTGAGTTTGGGGCTTGGTTGTTCGCCATACGATTTACTCCTTCAAGTCATAAAAGCGGCCGCGAACGGCCGCCCCTCAGTTGCAGCCTTTGCCGTTGTTTCCGGCCATCGGGTGACCTTCCCACGTCGGCAGGATAATGTCCTTAGTCACCATAATGTTGAACTCGTAACCCGGACGGATTTCGAGCGTCGGCTGAATATTCATGTTCTTCTGCGCCATCTGCATACCAATTTGGCCCATCTGCTGACCCAACGAACCGGCGATGATTTGCGAGCTGCTGTAGTTCTCGCCATTGCTCGCCTGCGGCTGCGAGAGCTGGATACCGGCCGAGAAGACCGACAACAGCAAGCCACTGCCGAAGATGCGAACGTAGTGGTTATCGACCTTATCGTTGAACCCAGCGTAGCCGCCCATGTCGGTGCCCGGCATGTTGTCAATCGAGATTGACGAGCCGTCCGGGTAGATGATCCGACGCCACACCGCGAGCGCTCGGGTCTGGCCGAGCGTCACGCCGCTGTCGTAGGTGCCGACGACGCGGGAACCCGGCGGGATCAGGCATTGCGTGCCGGTTGCGCTGTCGTACACAGGTTCGCGCACCTGCCCGATGATCTGGCCCGGCAAGTCGGAGTTGATGCCGGAAATCATCACGCCGGGGATCACCCAACCGGCTTTGATTTCCTGCGAAGGAGCAACGGCCGCTTTGCGTTGACGGGCCAAATAAACCTCAGCCTCGGGCGTGTTCGCTAGGAACGCGGCCTTGCGATCCTGCTGGTTCTCGGCCGCCATGCTGTTGCCACCCATGCCACCCATTCCGCCGCCGAATCCGTCCAGTCCGCCGCCACCCATTCCGCCGGCACGACCATTGGCCGCCATGTAGCGGTTCATGAGTTCGTCCGTGTTGAGGCGTGCTTGGCCTGCCACGGGCTGCATACCGGGCGCAGCCGGTGCGCCATTGGCATTACCGTTGCGGTTCTGTCGGCTCCCCATCTCAACCGCCGAGTCGGCATCGAGCGACTGCATGGCCAGCGAAAAGCGCCGGTCTTCAACCTGCTTGATTTTCTGCAACCGATCCTGCATCGCTTGCGAAATCTGCGGTTGCCCGTTGCCGCCGTTCTGCTGCTGGCCGCCACTGTCAACAGGCGCGTTACCTTGCTGCTGACCGTTTCCGGTCTGCGCCGTCTCGGTCGGCATTTCCGGCGCTGCCGGAGGGCCGTCAGCGTTTGGCCCCGGCTGCACGGGAGACGTGGCCACGCCGCCAACGGTGCGCGTCTGGCCTGCACCAGTGGCGGCCGCCATCTGCTGCTGTTGGCGGTCGTACATCGTATAGGTCACGCCAACCACAGCCAGGACGACAACGCCGCCGACGATGGCGAGCGGCAGACGGTTGAGGCGTCGAACACCCTTCCCCCTTTTTGGTGCCGCCAGAAAATCGGGCGACGGCGCGTCCGGCTGCATGTCCGGGTCATCGTCCGCAACGTCGTCAACTGGCGGGTCTTTGCGGGCTTTGTTCTGGTCGTTGTGGTGCTGCGCATCATCCAACGGCAGATCGTTGTCTTGATCGTTATCTTTGTCGTTTGTGCTCATTACTGGCCCCCTCGAACCGTGAACGGTGCGCCCGGCAAAAGCAGGCCATTGGAGCCGCGAGGGTAGTAGCGGCTCGCCTCAGTGCCTTGATACTGCAAACGCATCAGCACGCCGCTGTCGAGCGGCGATGCAAGGTAGCGCAACGCAATCCCCTGCCCGGCCGGGATGCCGGTCTTGGGGTCTGTCAGCGTCACGCCATAGCCACGCGCACGCAGTGCAGGAATCAGGGCCGCTGTCAGGTGGTCGTGATCCTTCGCGGCCGGAGGATCGAGCACAAGCGTAGTGCGCGCAGGCGGCAGAGCATCGGCCAAGAAGGCCACAGCCTCGCGTGAAAGGGTCTGTGAGTCAGTCGCCGACACGGATGGTTCGACGTAGGACATGCTCGGCCGTGTGGTAGCGCAGGCGCTCAGGAGCAGCGCGGCCGCCAGTGTGGCCATCAGTTGAAAGCGCGCCATCTTATTTGCCCCCCGTCCGGGTAATGGTGACTTCGGTCTGGTCACTGCCCACACCGACGATCAAGGACGCCTTGTCGATGACCTTATCGACCACGTAGCGATCGCCGATCGGGCGATAGTTGATTAGCTTGGTTGGTGCTTTCGAGAACCAACCGCCCTCACCCTTCGCCACAAGCGCCGGAGCCTCGCCGCCGAAGTTGGCGGACGGGAACTGAATGTAGGTCTTGGAACCGTCGCTGTAGACACGTACAGGCTTCCAGCTCGGGTTATCGCCGCCGACCTTGAAACTGAAATCGAGGTTAGCGAGGTTTTGGCCGGTCGGCATGGTGTTGCTGTAGGTCTGCTTGGCGTGACGCTCACGGTAGGACGCCCATGCACGTTCCATGTCGTCTGGATAGTCGAACGACAAGACCGGAATCCAGTCTTTTGCCTTGCTCACCAGTTTGATCGAATACAGCCGCCGGTCAGTGGTGACGGTCAGGCTTGTGGTCAGGCCTACGTCCACCGGCTTGACGACCAACACGGTCGCCTCGGTTTCGCCTGCGCCCATGGTGTCGGGGGTGATCTTCCAACGAGGCTTGTCACCGACGTGGACACCGTTCACCACTTCACCCGCCTGCAGGACGATATTGCACGGCTCCAGCGGGGCACATACCAACGTCGGTTGGGTGGCACCAAAAAGGTATTTCACGCTACCGTCAGCGCCGCGAATCGGCTTGTCAGGGTTGGCCTTCCACTGGTTGGCCAGCCGCACACCTTCGGCCTCTTTGGCGCTCAGTTTGACGCTATCCGGGGCAAACATCGGAATGGGCGGCAGTGCCTCGCCCTGCGGACTGGCAGCCAGCGCGGGCACGTCTTGAGCAAACACAGGAACAGCAAACGCGGCAACCGCAAGGCCCGCAATCCATTGGTTCTTTTTCATAAGGGTCACCAGTCAGGTCAGTTAGTACGAACGGGCCAAGAGAAGCTGCGGACGTAGAGGCCCGTAGGGTTCGCCATTAGCTGCTGTTCGGTTGCAGGTTGAGCCAACAGAATGTTGGCCGTCAGTTGGTAGGTGATCGGCTGGCCAATCACCTTGCCGGAAACGCGGTTGTGACGGGTTTCCGTCCACTCGACCAACCACGTATCCCCGGCCATGTTCACCGGCGTCTGCACGGAGACTTCTACCGTTTCCTCGGCAGCGCGCTTGTAGGGGTCATTGGCGCGGTGATAGTTGGCCAGCTCGGTGAAAGCCGCGCTGTCTGGCAACGTCATCGCGTAGGTGTAATCGACCGCCTTCTTGGTCGCCTTGTAGTCCGCAAACACCGTGCGCGCACCAATCACCCAATCCTGCAAGGCGCGGCGAATCTGCTGGGACTCAGGCGTTTTGTTGGCTTGGTCAGCGCGGAAAATCGAGCTGATCGCCCCGGCTTCGGTCAGGTTCACGTAATAGACCGCGATCTTTTCCGTGGCCACCTGATAGAAGTTCATGCTGATGGAAAGAGCGGAAACGACGCCAATTACCAGCGTAGCGAGACGCCAGCTATTGGCGTTCTTCACCACATCGCCATAGCGTTCGTTCCATTCCCGTCGTGCGTTGAGGTAGGGAGTGCTCGGCACGACACCTGACGCCTTCGGCGTGGCCCCCTTGTCGTCCTTCTTGCGTTGAAATTTCATAGTTTCGTCCGTCCGCTTGATAGTCTTTAAACGATATTATTGGCCAAAGTAAGCCCCCCTAGCAAGCGCTAGGAGGGTCTTTTTTTGGGGTTAAGAGCGGTCTTTGCGGCGCAGGCGCTCAGATTCTTCTAGGTCGTCCCACATTTCGCGGGAACGCTTGCTGCCAAGGAATGGGACGCGGCTCAGTGAGCGAGCCACGCCGACAAAGCCACCACTCAGCGGGCCGAGTACACGGGCAGTCACTCGCTGACCTTTCGACACTTTGGCGTCGATCTTGTCTAACCGATCACCATAGCCACGGCGGCGAAGCCACTGGCCAAGTGCCCAAAAGCCGATCCCTGCGAGGAACATGCCCACAAACATTGCGACGGCAAAAAGCGCGCTCATGGATTAATCCTCCCCTTTGGTGCCGGGTTTTGTACCGCCGTCGCTCGGCGGCGTGGCGTCCGCTGGACGGATCACGTTTTGCGGTTCGTTGGCCGAGCTGGGGGCCATTGACGGAGCGTCATCACCGCCATTGCCCGGCGTCGGTTGTGGCTGGCCAGAACCGAGGGACAGACCGGCCGCGCTTTCCATGCCCGGCACTGCGATAGCCGACATGAGGCCAGCGGCCCGCGTCACGCCTTCGGCGATTTGACGGCCTGACACGCCTTTGCCGCCGCTGTCGCTGCTGTCACCACCCTGACCGCTCGCTTGTTCCGAACTGGCAGGGGCTGCGCTGGACGGGGCCGAGCTGGACGAACCACTGTCGCCGCTCGATGCCGATCCCGACTGCGGGCTTGCAGAGCCAGGCGCAGGCTGTGACTTGTCGTCATCGCCCTGTCCGACCTTGCTGGCCTGCTTCGCGGCCTGCTGCACACCGCTACTCGGTGAAGACGCCGGGGCAGACGCGGACGAGGCAGGCGACGACGCACTGCCGCCCACCTTCGCGCCTGCGCTCTTGGCGGCCGCGCTGCCGCCGGTACTTGCACCAACCCCCGACGAGGCCGCACCGCCCATAGACGACGCCGCACCCGCACCGCTACTGGATGCACCGGCAAAGCTGGAATTAAGCGCACCAGCAAGGCCACCAGTTGCGCCGCTGGCAGCACCTGCCGCCCCGGCTGCGCCTGCCGCGCCCGCGCCGCCACTACCGGCTGCGGCCGCCAGTGCCGGAGCTGCGGCCCCGGCGGTGGCGATAGTGGCGATTGCCGCCGCTGCACCGGCCGCACCAGCCGCGGCCATGCCGCCAACGCTAGAGCCGCCACCCATCGACGAGCCGCTAATCATGCCCGCGACCAGCTCGGGGATGGTCTTAGCGAAGTACGCACACGCAAAGGCCAGACCGATCATCGTCCACATGCTCGCGTCATCGTGGTTGTACGCCGCCTGCCATTGCTTCGCCGAGTCGGTAATCAGGCCGACGATCAGCGTCAGAATGAACAGCTTGGCACCAACGGAAACGGCATAGCGCACGATGGCCATCGCGTATTCCCGCGTCCACTGCGAGGCCCCAAAGCCCATAAACAGCACCGACGCATTGATGACCACATAGGACTCGATGATGGTCAGGCCCATGAACGCCGCGATGAAGGCGAAGCACAGCAGAACCAACACACCAGCCAGAGCCACCATAAACGCCGTGAGCGGGTTCCACGTCTCCACGTCGCCAATGGTGTTGGCCAGCTCAATCGCGGTACCGAAAATATCACCCGGACGAATCGCGGTATCCCCCAGCCCGGCCGCCGATGCGCCAGCTTGTCGGAAGCTGTTCACCACCGCCTCGGCCCACTCGGACGCGAACTGCAACAGCGCCCAAAAGAAGCCGATCACCATGATGAAGCGCAGCAGCTCGCCGACGATTTCGCCGAGGTCGGCTTGCTTGAACACCAGCGGCATGAACGTCCAAATGAACTGGATCAGGGCCAGCATCCAAAACAGCCGTTCGGCGTAGCCTTTCAGCTTGCCGTCCCACTGCGATGCGCTGTTTTTCACCAGATCGAGAAGGCCGGTAAAGGAACCACTCGGGTCGTGCAGGTTCGTTGCAGCTATCGCGTCAGTTGACACCAAAAAGGACGCGAGCATCAGCAGCACGACCCACAACGTAAAGCGTTGCTCGCGCCGTTCCATGAGTTAGTACCCCTTGTCGCGGCCAGTATTGACCGGATCAACGTGCTTGAACGTCTCAGGCGGACGCTGAGACTCAGGCTTGCAATTGAGTACCGCCATTGCATCAGCGGACGCCGACGCGCTGTTGATGTAGACCGCTGTACCGGCCCCGCCAACGACGGCGGAACCGGCCAGCAACAGCACCAGTGTGACTACTTTGATGTTGAGCATTTAGTACCCCTTGTTTGTGCCGGTTTGTCGGATTTCACCGCTTCGACGCTGGGTGCGCAGAGCATCGTCCAGATCGCGGCGATTCTGTTCCTGCGCCATGTAGTTGCCTTGCATGTTGATTTGCGTGGCCACCAGATCGCGCAGCTTCTGCAACTGCTGGACGTTCTGCGAGTTGATTTCGTTGCCCGCCTGAATCGCCTGCATCCGGCCTGCGGCACTTTGCGAACGGGCCACCATGCGGTTGAGCTGCGCGTCTTCCGACTCGAAAGTGCTGGTGTTCATGTTCGCGGATTCCATGGCCGTCTTGACGTTATCGCGGCCTTGCTGCGACCACTTTTCGTAACGGTCAGGCATCGTCTGCGAGGCCGGATATTGGCCCGAGTTGGCCACTTCGTTCAGGTACTGCTGCCACCCCGGAACCTGCGTATTGAACTGCGAATCGAGGTTCTGAATATTGCGTCCCAGCGCCTGCGAGCGCTGGTAAATGTTCACGATCCCTTTCATGTCGGCCGCGATGCTGCCCCACATGGAGTTAGGCAGGCCGACGCCTTGCGTGACCATGTTCTGGTACTGCTGAATCTGCGTTTGCAGTTGCTCGGCAGTGTTCAAGGCCGTGTTGACCTGTTCGGCGTACTCGAACATCTGCTGATAGAACGTCGAGCAGTTGGAGCAGTAGATGGCATAAGCCTTGGTCGGCGTCGCGATGAAGCCCGCGCCGACAACGAGGGAGGCGGTCACGGCGGCCGACAAAGCGCCGTTACGCAGCTTTACGAGAAACGTACTGTTCATAGTTGACTCCTTTGTGTTCCAACCAATAAAGCGGCCAGTCATCGCCGTGATCGGCGATCAGGTGCCGCACCTCCGCCAAGTCTTCCTTGTCGGATACCGCAACGAAGGCCAGAGCCAGAGGCCCTAAGCCCAGCTCGAACACGCGGCGACCCAAGGGCGACTTGTAGTAATACTCGCGCTTGTATCGGCCGTGCTTGAGAATCTGGATTTCCTTCGCGTTCAGGCCAAACATGGTGTAGAGGTCGGCCGGGCCGGGCGTCTCTTTGGTGCCATGCAGGTGTGCTTCTTTGTTCGGCAGAAGGATTTTCGTCGGGCACTGTTCAAGCAGCACATCGAGCAGGCCGGACGACACCGCGTCGGACAGGCTTTGCGTGGCCATGATGACGAGGCAGTTTTTCTTACGCAGCTCTTTGAGCCATTCGCGGATCTTCGGAGCGAACACCGGGTGACCCAGCATCACCCAGGCTTCATCGAGCGACAGCATGGCCGGTTGCCCGGTCAGCGAGCGCTCAAAACGGCGGAACAGGTACAGCAGCACAGGGATGGCGTTCGTGTTGCCCATCTTCATCAGGTCGTCAATTTCGTAGACCGTGTAGGTGCTGGTTTGCAGCTTGTCTTCCACGCCATCAAGCAGGTGCCCCATTGAGCCGGACAGCGTGTAGTGCGTCAGCGCATCACGCACATGCTGATCCTGTACGGTCGAGACGAAGTTAGTCAGCGACCGGAAGTCGCGGGGAGCCTCGCGCAACAGGTTCATGGCCCGGTGAATCTCGGCCTTCTGTTGCGGGCTTGGCGGGACGTTCGCTTGCAGCTCGTAGCAAGTGGCAATCCATTCCTCGGCCCACAGGGCTTCCGATTCGCTGTCAATGTCCACCAACGGCGTCAGGGCGGGCGTGTCCGACTCATCGTTGCCAATGTCGTAATGCACCCCCTTGGTGGCCTTGCAGAGCGCGTACAGCGACCGGCCCTTGTCAAAGGCCGTAATCGTCGCCGGTACGCGGCTGCCGTCACGACGGCGGCGGCTGCGGTAGCGGCGGAACTGGGCGTGCATCATGGCCAACAGGGTTGACTTACCGGCGCCGGTGGGGCCGAACACAAGGCTGTGCCCGACGTCACCAACGTGAAGGTTCAGGCGAAACGGTGTCGCCCCGGTCGTGACCGTGTGCATGAGCGGCGGCGAGTTTGCCGGGTACAGATCACACGGGCATTCGCGCAGGCCGGGCCACAGGCTGGCCAGCGGCAGCAGATCGGCGAGGTTCAGGGTATGCACCAAAGGACGACGCACGTTCGGGAACGTGTGGCCGGGCAGCGTGCCTAGCCATGCCTCTACCGCGTTGACTGATTCGACGCGGGCCGCGAACCCTTTCCGCTCAAGCTCGCGTTTGACGTAGCGTGACTGTTCAGCGAGAAAGGCGCGGTCTTCGTGCATCAGAACAATGACCGGCGTGTAGTAGCCATAGGCGACAAGGCCCGAGGCGGCATCGTTGATGGCAATCTCGGATTCCTGCGCCATTTTCAGGGCGTCAGTGTTAATCATGCCTTTCTGCGACTTGAACACCTGCGACCAGAAGCCGCGAATTTTCTGTTGCCACTTCAAGCGGTAGCGGTTGAGCGCCGCGACCGCTTCGTGCTGTTCAAGGAAGATGAACCGCGACGACCAGCGATAGGCCATCGGCAGGCTGTCGAGCATGTCGAGAATGCCGGGGTATGAGTTGCCCGGAAAGCCCTCGATAGCCACGCAGGACACAAACTTATTGCCCACCTTCGGTGTGTCGCCCGGCCACAGCGCCGGATAGCCCAGCCACGCATCCAGATACATCGGGCAATCTGGAATGCGCAGGGCGATAGGGTCATCTGTCAGCGTGTAGTGCAGGTAGTTGACCAGTTCGTCACTTTCGTAGGCGTCGTCGCCTTCGCCGATAGTGATGGTGCCCATGCGGCGCATGTGCAGCAGATCGCCGAGGCCGTCGTGCAGGTCATCGAGCTTTTTCTTGAAATCCAGCAATAGACGGTCGGCCGGGTTTGTGTCGTCCATGCCGTCATCGTCATAGACCATTTCGCTCAGTTTCGAGTCACGGCGAGACGGCGGCAGGAAAGACAGAATGCACGCATATTCGCTCTCGAACAGCGTGTGATCCTTTTCAAAGGCGGTACGGCGCTCGGCGTCAATCATGGCCGTGACCGGCTCAGGAAAATGCGATTCATCCGGGGCCGGATAGCCGGGCGATGCCAAGCGGGATGCGTCAGTCCAGACAGACCAGCCCGCGCCGAAGCGCGACAGGTACTGATTGACCAACGCCGTTAGGTAGTTGCGTTCTGACGTGGTGGCGGATGCTGCGTCGTCACCACGAAAGAAGAAACCAGCCATCAGCGAGCCGTCTTTGCCCAACACTACGCCTTCATCAATCAGGGCGGCGTAATTGAGCAGATCAGGCAAGCCAGCGGCCTTGCTACGGAAGGGTGCTAACGCAAGCATATTCCGCTCCTTATCAGTAAATGCGTGGCGACTTGGCCACCCGATGGGGCCGTGAGAACGGCCCGTAATAGTTCCCGTACTTGAGCTGCCGAACGTAGACCTTGCTCATGTTGGGATCGGCCTTCGCCATCTTGCGAAGGCCATAGACGCAAACCAGCCAGATGCACGTACCGAGGATCGTGGCGGGCCAGTTCATGGCCGACACGATCAAACCGCCCGCAACCAGCATGGAGAACAGCATCAGCTCGCGCTCGCCTCCCCACACCTGTTGCGGCCGGTGCAGTGCCCGGTGGAAAGGCGTCAATCGACGCGCTTCCTCGGCTTGCATTAGCGACCCCCTGCACCCGTTTGAACGGTAGCCAGGTCGTCAGCGGTGATCGAAGCGTTAGCCGGGATCACAGCGCCCGAGAACATGGTGCCGGTCAGCAGGTTCTTGGCAAAAACGATGATGCAGACGACGAGAATCACGTAGATGATGCGGCGGGTGAACTCGGAGATTTCACCGCCCCAGATCAGTGTCGCGCCGCACGCGATGATGCCGAGCAGAGCGATACCGAAAGCCACCGGGCCGCTGATCGACTGGACGAGTTTTGCAATCGGGCCTTCCCACGGCAGGCCAGAGCCGCCGCCTTCGGTGGCGTTCGCTGCGTGCACAGGTTCGGCACCAAAAAGAAGGGCAATAACCACGGCCGTCATCAGCCAGAAGTAAGGGCTTGTCAGCAGCCCCCGCGCCTTCGACGCAAGAGTTGGGGCCGACGACGCCACAGGCGAAGCGAACAGAGCATTAGCAGTCATTTGATGATTTCCTATATCGGTTGGGTGATGTAGTTGGTTCCGTCGTGTCCGCTAACGGTTACGACCTCCTTGATGCGCCGACCCGTGGCTGTCTTTTCAATCGCAATGATCAAATCGACCGCCTCAGCGATCAGCGCTTGCATCGGCGCTGCCGTGGCTTCCGCCACTAGCTGTTCCATACGGATCAGCCCAGCATTCGCCGAATTCGCGTGAACAGTGGCCGCCCCGCCGGGGTGGCCAGTGTTCCAAGCCTTGAGCAACGCAAGCGCCGACCCGTCGCGGGCCTCCCCGACCAAAATCCGGTCAGGGCGCAGGCGCATGGTTGCTTTGAGAAGGCGGGTCATATCGACGTGATCGACAGCCCGCAATGGGACAACGTTCGGCGAGCTGCATTGCAACTCCCGCGTGTCCTCGATGATGACGATTCGATGCTCAGGGGTAACGGCATCAATCTCGGCAATGATGGCGTTCGTGAGCGTTGTCTTGCCGGTGCCGGTGCCGCCCACCACAAGGATGTTACGGCGCTCGATGACGGCCAGCTTGATCGCGGCGCATTGCGCCTCGGTCATGATGCCCGACGCGACGTAGTTGGCCAGCGTAAAGACAATGCTGGCCTTCTTGCGGATGGTGAAGGTGGGGCCGCTGACAATGGGGGGAATCAGCGCCTCGAAGCGCGAGCCATCAAGCGGCAGCTCACACTCAAGGATCGGGTTATGTGCCGTGATGTGCGTGCGCAGCGATGATGCCACGGTGCCCATCAGCGACTCGGCTTGAGACTTGGCCATTGTCCCAATCCGCTCCATCGGCTGACCCAGCCACTCACACCACAGTGAGCCGTCAGGGTTCAGCATGATCTCGATTACTTTGGTGTCTTCCAGCAGCTCGCACACCTGCGGGCCGAGTTCGCGGCGCAGCTTTTCAGCAATGCGCCGGTCGTGCTCGACCCGGTTGCTCATAAGGCTTGACGCCTTGTTGTCGTGGTTGTTTTCGTCCATTCCTTCCGTCCTTGCTGGGTTACAGCGATAGCTTAAGGCCGATCAGGCCCAACGCCATAATGATAGTCTAAAGACTATCAGCCGGACAAGAGAGAATGACGCTAGAAATGAAAAGACCCCACGTATTTGCGGGGTCTAGTCTGAAAATCAGGACGATTGTTGTTGCAGCGCAAGAGCGCGCTACGAAGGGACTAAAAGCTGCCAGAGAGGGACGCCGACACAGTGGGCCAGCTTGGCCATGTTGTCGATTGTGATAGCCATTTTCCCTGTCTCTATCTCGCTGACCCATGACTGCGCAAACCCCGTCTTATCCCTGACGTCTCGTTGACTTAGCTTCGCTGCGATGCGTGCCTTCCTAAAGTTTTTGGCAAAAATCAGGCGTTCCGCCGCCACTGGTTTATCGTCGGTTTCTTGTTGTATATCGGTGTCGCGTCGTCTAGGCATTTCGGCTCGGCACCTCCCCTTTCTATGGTGAATTTAACGGGTTGCAGTAGCAAAAACGGCTTGCAACACGCGCAGGAAATCGCAGTATGGTAGCAAAAAGGTTGCCCGAACCGGAGGGTTTTTGTCTACGGCCTCGATCAAAGATCGCACCAAAAAGAAGCTTTCCCCACGCGCAACGTTCGCCACATCACACTGTAGACGAATGCGCTATTATGCAATAATGAGATTTGCAAAATCCAACCATGCTGGACAGTCACTAGGGGGTGAGGCATGATTACGTTTGATTCTGATGCAGTCATCGACCCGGTATCGTTCAAGGAAGTGCTCGCCGCTGGAGGCGTCAACGCCGCCACTATCGGCAAGGCCGACAAGGGGTTGGTCGTGGTGCTCCGCATAGCGAAGAAAGATCGCATCCTTGGGCAGTACCGTGGCGGGCCGCGCTATTTTTCGTCGCTGGACGGTGCCGGATCGGTGCTTGTTCAGCACGGCATTTATCAGTGGGAAACCGACGCTCAAGGCTGGGTGCCGCGCACCTTGGCCAGAGCAAGTAAGCGACCCAACGACCGGATGGCTCCGGCTGTTGGATGACCAGAAATGCAAAAGCCCCGTTTGGCGACGGGGCTTTGGCGGATAGCAGAGCGACTTACAGAACCGTTTGGCGACGGGAACCGGAACAGACGCCCTTGGCGGGGTAAATTCAGGTTCATTCTAGTAGCTCGCTTTGCCTTTGACAAGAGGTACGCCCCCGTGGTGTGCCCGAAAGGCAGGAGCTTATGGCAAGTTCACAACTTGCGCTGTTCAGTTCTCAGGACGAGGCGCAGACGTACCATGACAGCACCCGGAGCGGGTTTTTCTCGCTGCTGGTCGATGTGCGTGGTGAAAAGCGCCAGTCCTCGCACCGCCTGTCTGACATGCCCACCATTCTCAATCTGGTGGACAAGACACGCGACACATGGATTTCTCAGGCCGAGTTCATGCGCCCCAACCGGCGCGTCGTGAACCTTTCCCGGCTGGGCCTGTTATTCGCAGACCTCGACACCTACCGCATCCCCGCACTGGCTGGCCGCGACCCTGAAAAATTGGCCGCCTCGGTGTTGTATTTTTGCGCCGAAGAAGGCGTGCCCGCGCCGTCCATGCTGATCTACAGCGGCCGGGGGATACAGGCCAAGTGGCTGCTAGAGGGCACGATTCCACGTCAGGCCCTGCCCCGCTGGAACGCCTGCCAGCGGTATCTAGTGGATCGCCTCGCGCATATCGGGGCCGATCCGATGGCCAAGGACGCAAGCCGGGTCTTGCGCACCGTGGAGACGGTCAACAGCAAGAGCGGCGAAGTCTGCCGCGTGGTGCATGTCACGAACGGCATTGATGGCCAGCCGATCCGATACAACTTCGAGTACATGGCCGAGGCACTGCTACCGACTGCCCGCTGGACTATCGAGCAGCAACGGCAGGAACAGAGCCAGCGGCGCGCCACGAAAAAGCCTTTCCTTTTGGTGCCCGGCGGCAAGGCCGACAATCTGCGCGGTTTCTCGGGCCGCCAGCTCGCTTGGGATCGCCTCGAAGACCTGCGCAAGCTCGCCGAGCTGCGCGGCGGCGTCGTGGAAGGCCAGCGGATGCAACACCTGTTCTGGCGGTTGAACTTCCTGTTGCTTTCCGGTGCAACCAACAGCAAGCAGATGTACCACGAAGCGGCCGCACTGGCCCGCGAGCTTGATCCGCAGTGGAATAGCCGCTCCAAAGAGCTGATGACCCTGTTCAGCAAGGCCAAAGCCTACGAGGCCGGGGAGAAAGTCAGCTTTGGCGGCAAGGAACACACGCCGCTTTACACGCCCAAGAACGACACCCTTATCAACCTGTTCAGGATCACGCCCGAGGAACAGCAGCAGCTCAAGACCATCGTTAGCCAGGCCGAGGCCGCAGAACGTCACAGGACGCGCGAGGAAGGCCGTAGGCGCGCTGCCGGTGCCATTGACCGGCAAACCTACGAACAAGCGTCATTGAGCCGCCAGAAGCCTTGGGAAGCCCTCGGAATGAGCCGGGCGAGCTGGTATCGCGCAGGAAAACCGACCCCGGCAGAGAGTGAGACAAGTCCATGCGTATTGCAGGACGAAGCCCCGGCCGAGGATGAAAAAACAGTGAGACAAGTCCGTGCGTATTACTAATGGCGAAGCCCCCGCGTTTTTGATCGGCGCAGCCGGGAGTAGCCCCCGTGATGAAATATCACGAGTAGCCGCAAGTCCGGTGCGTCAACGCAACGCGTTGTCCACGGGACGCGCAGCACCGAAGGTGCGGAGGCTTTGGGCTTGTGCAGGGATTGATAGAACGACCAACTGACGGGGAGTGAACCTAATGCGATCACGACGCTTTGATGATGCCCGGATAGCCTTCTTGCGTGAGGTGCCGGTACTGGCTGCCCTCGATGCGCTGGGGGTCTACTGGAAGCGTGATGCGACCTTTGAGCCGGTGAAGGACAAAGCCACCGTGCGCATACATGTATCGCTTGGCGGGGCCGTGGTTGAGCTGCTGGCCACCGGGCCTAAGTGGTTTGACACCAGAAGCGAGCAAGGCGGCGGGGGTGCGATTGACTTAGCCATGTACCTGCTGCGCGTCGATTTCGTTGCGGCGGTAAAACGGTTTCACGCGCTGCCGACCCCTGCAATTGCGTGAAATTGCCTAAAGTTTCCTTTGGTTGCCCATAGTTGCCTATCCGGCCCGTTCGAGGCCGTCGCTACGCCAAATCTGGCACCAAAAGGAAGGGCTACACAGCCACGGCGCACGCACAGGCGCGCCCTACCCTACTTGGCATTGACTTCGGCCGCCGGTGCTTTTGGTGCTCGGGGCTTCCTGACTCTCTTGGGCTGGGCCGGTTTCGGTTCGCCGGTTGAGTCAGCCAGTCCCACGGCCTCGGGCATGACCTCGGGCTGTGCCGGTTCTGGTTTGGCCTTCTTGACCGCCTTGGGCTTCGCATGACCGGCTTTGCGTAGCGCCTTAGCCACCTCCCCCATTCCCTGCCAGATCGCGTCGGCTTGCTCGGGCCTCAACGTCTGCCCACCACTGATTGCCTTGGCCAGCGTGGCCAGCCAGGAATCGGCAGACATGGCGGTATAGCGCGTGTTCGATTCCTCTGATTCCGCTTTGCGCTTGGCGAGAAGGTCTGTCAGTTGCTCGCGTTCGCCTTCTGTGAGCTTGGCCATTACGTCATCAGGTGGCGTGCCGGTGCTCCAGCGTGGCAGCGTGGCCACGACCACCTGCCGACCACGCCCAATGCTCTTGTCGTAGACCGTGCGAATGCACTGGATTTTGCGCGCTTGCTCACGAAACTGCATGGTGATCCCCTCACGGTTGGACGGATGAAAATCTATCAGCATATGCGGATAATATGCTATCCGCATACCGCTACGATATATCCGTATACAGACAGTATTCTATCACTACATTGGCGGATGAAAACCTATCCGCATGATGATATTTTTCTATCCTCATATGCTGATACATTTAATCCGCATATGATGCTGCTATTTTATCCGCATACTGATAGAAATCTATCCGTTGTCATGCGGACGTAATTCTATCCGCATACCGTTGAAATCTTAGCATTGTGCGGATAATCCGCCATCCGCATACAGCGTGCAAGCCATCAGCACGTAACAATCACGCGGACGCAACGCGGAATATGCTAAAGGCGATCAACAGCCGAGCCGATATGCGGATAAAAAACTATCCGTTTAGTGCTAATTGCATCTTGACCTTTTATCGTTTATAAACGACAATGTGCCTATGCAGAACATTCGGCACTACCTCGACCCCAATGGCCGCGACCACTTCGCAGAGTGGCGCGAGCAGGTACGCGACACCAAGGCGCGCATCGCCATAGACCGGCGCATCATGCGTGTGGAGCTGGGCAACTTCGGCGATCACAAGCCGCTGCGAGAAGGCGTGTGGGAGCTGCGCATAGACGTAGGGCCAGGCTATCGGGTGTATTACGCCAAAGCTGGCTTGACCGTCGTCCTGCTGCTTTGTGGTGGCGACAAGCGAAAGCAGAACAGTGACATTGACCGCGCCTGTGCGTACTGGCGCGACTGGCAGGAACGAACAGGAGATTGAGCGATGAAAGACAAACCGCATGACACGGCCATGGCCGAAGTGTTCCGCAGCGACCCGGCCTACGCGGTCGAGCTGCTGAACAGCATCCTTGAAGACGGCGAGCAAGCCGAGCTGCTGATTGCCCTTCGCCAGATGGCCGAGGCGTTCGGCGGGGTTCGCAGCGTGGCCAAGTCGGCCGAGCTGAATCCGTCTCAGCTCTACCGCACGTTGTCAGAGAAGGGAAACCCGGAGGTGCGCAGCCTGAGCGCTATCCTGCGCGTCATGGGCCTGCGACTGGCCATCCAGCCGATCCAGCCGGTGACGGCCGCGCACTGACCCTTTCCCCTTTTGGTGCCCAAGAAAAAGCCCGCTATCAAGCGGGCTTGTTTTTTTGGGTAACCGGAATATCTGGTTGATATCTCCTTTGCTGGCAGCCTGTAATTCCCACTTTCTCACCGGAGAATATGGTTGATCAGCCTCCCTTCGCGGGTTAGTATCAGTCCATCTATAGGAGGACGACCTCCCCCACCTTGGGAAGTAATGACCAGGACGACCTGGCCCCGTTATATTTCGGAGGGGTCAATGCCTTGGGTATATCTTCTCGTTGCCGGTGTCCTTGAGATTGTGTGGGCTTACACAATGAAGCAATCTCATGGCTTCAGTCGGCTCTTACCATCGATCATCACGATTTCTACAATGGTGGCCAGCTTCTGGCTGTTAGCAGTCGCCATGCGAACTATTCCACTCGGAACTGCCTACACAATCTGGACGGGAATAGGAGCTGTAGGCGCTTTTCTTGTCGGAATCGCATTTTTGGCTGAACCGGTTAATGCAGCGAGAATCATTGCTGCGATCCTCATTGTTTCAGGGTTGGTGTTAATGAAACTATCCAGCGCCTGACATCGAGGTTATTAATGATGGGTCTCGTTACTGGCCTTATTAACCTCTCAAATTATGAGGTCAG
Organism: Pseudomonas sp. PA-7-1E; assembly: GCF_021605325.1. NCBI lineage: Bacteria > Pseudomonadati > Pseudomonadota > Gammaproteobacteria > Pseudomonadales > Pseudomonadaceae > Pseudomonas > Pseudomonas sp. PA-7-1E. Next base: position 1,492 of record NZ_WKFA01000048.1, on the reverse strand, counting down.
GGACTCCAAGTCGACAGACGACGAAATGCACTTCCAGGTGGACGCACCCGATCCCATCGCGTGCGAGAAATGTGGCGTGCAGGGTGAAATCGTGCGGTTCGGCAAGCGTGATGTTCCTTATCGTGATTTGCCCATCCACGGCAAGCGGGTCACCCTCTGGGTGGTTCGTCGCCGGTACACCTGCCGGGCCTGCAAGACCTCCTTCAGGCCCCAGCTACCGGAGATGGTGGACGGCTTCCGCATGACGCGGCGGCTGCATGAGTACGTGGAGAAAGAATCCTTCAACCACCCCTACACCTTCGTGGCGGCGCAGACTGGCCTGGACGAGAAGACGGTACGCGACATCTTCAGCGCTCGCGCCGAGTTCCTGGGGCGCTGGCACCGATTCGAGACGCCTCGCATTCTGGGTATAGACGAGCTGTACCTGAACAAGCGCTACCGCTGCATTCTGACCAACATCGAGGAGAGAACCCTGCTCGACCTGCTGACCACCCGCCGGCAGGACTTGGTGACCAACTACCTGATGAAGCTGAAAGACCGGCAGAAGGTCGAGATCGTCAGCATGGACATGTGGAACCCCTACCGTACGGCGGTCAAGACGGTGCTACCACAGGCCCGTATCGTGGTCGATAAATTCCATGTGGTGCGCATGGCCAATGATGCCTTGGAGAAGGTGCGCAAGGGCCTAAGAAAGGAGCTGAAACCCTCCCAGAGCCGAACCCTCAAGGGAGACCGGAAAATCCTGCTGAAACGCGCTCACGAAGTCTCAGACCGAGAGCGGCTGATCATGGAGACCTGGACAGGCGCATTCCCGCAACTGCTGGCCGCCTACGAGCACAAGGAGCACTTCTACGGCATCTGGGATGCCATCACGCGCTCCCAGGCAGAAGCCGCCCTGGACGAGTGGATAGCCACCGTCCCGAAAGGCCAGAAGGAAATCTGGAGCGATCTGGTCAGAGCGGTGGGCAACTGGCGCGAAGAGATCATGACCTACTTCGAGACGGATATGCCCGTCACCAATGCTTACACGGAATCCATCAACCGACTGGCCAAGGACAAGAACCGTGAAGGGCGTGGTTACTCCTTCGAGGTGATGCGGGCACGAATGCTCTACACCACGAAGCACAAGAAGAAGGCCTCAACTGCGAAGGTCTCTCCATTCTACAAGAAAACCATCTGTTACGGACTGTCGGATTTCGCAGAGGAACTCAATTACGGGGTCGATCTATCAACCATCTGAGGGTGGTATAAGGTTGGTGGGGTGAAGGAGCCCCATCAACCATTAAATCCGGATACCCTGCGCTTTAAGCCGCGCTGTGCGCGGCGCTCGACGTTTTAAGGAAATGCCATGCACGCCCAACCCCCCGCTCCCGCCGATTTCGAATTCATTGACGCCACCTTGCTCAAATACGGCGAAGACCACTCGGTGCTGAACATGGCCGAACTCGACGGTTATTTCACCGCCCTGGTTTCCAGCCCGGCCAAGGTGGAT